>URJN01000154.1 GCA_900548125.1 uncultured Eubacteriales bacterium | reverse complement strand
TCCCTATGGAAGTTGGCCGGGTGGTCTTTTCCAAAGCCGGACGCGACGCGGGGCATTACTTCGTGGTCGTGGCCGTCCTTGATAAGGACCACGTTGCCATCGCAAACGGTTGTCAGCGAAAGGTAGACAATCCCAAAAAGAAGAAGATCAAGCATCTGGTTGCCAAACCCGAAGTTCTTGAGGAAATTCGAGAAAAAATTTTTGCAAAAAAGAGGATTTTTGACTCTGAAGTGCGAAATAAACTAGATGCTATCGGCTATCAAGAGGCTTTGTTGCCGCGTAAGGAGGGTTAAAACTTGCCCAAGAGCGACAATATCGAGGTAGAAGGCGTCGTCGTCGAGGCGCTGCCGAACGCGAATTTCCGCGTCGAGCTGGCCGGCGGGCATAAAATCATGGCTCAGATCTCCGGCAAGATCCGTATGAACTTCATCCGCATCTATCCGGGCGATAAAGTCAAAGTCGAAATTTCTCCCTATGATCTCACCAGGGGACGCATCACCTGGCGCAGCAAGGGTTGAGAAAACAAATTCGAGGAGGAACGGACATATGAAGGTAAGACCGTCTGTCAAGCCTATCTGCGAAAAGTGCAAGATCATCAAGCGCAAGGGCCGCATCATGGTCATCTGCGAGAATCCCAAGCACAAGCAGAAGCAGGGCTAAGCCCCTTATCGTAACGATCAACAGGATCAAGACAGGAAGGATCGCTTGGGCGGCTGCGCAAACTCAGTTTGCGAACCATGCGGCTTTTCATAAAAGAAATCCAGCAGAACACATTACCGTAATTGGATATCGGAGGTAAATAATGGCACGTATTTCTGGCGTTGACCTGCCTCGTGAGAAGCGGGTCGAAATCGGACTGACGTACATCTTCGGCATCGGCGTGAAAACCTCTCAGGAGATTCTCGCCGCTACCGGCGTCAACCCTGACACCCGCGTGAAGGACCTGACCGAGCAGGATGTCAACAAGATTCGTGAATACATCGAGCACAATCTGAAGGTCGAAGGCGATCTGCGCCGCGATGTTTCTCTGGACATCAAGCGCATGATGGAGATCGGCTGCTATCGCGGCGTCCGCCATCGTAAGGGTCTGCCCGTTCGCGGTCAGAACACCAAGCAGAATGCTCGTACCCGCAAGGGCCCGAAGAAGACTATCGCCGGCAAGAAGAAGGCAACCAGATAATAGAGGAGTGATTGACAATGGCACCTAAGCAGAAGCTGAAGAAAGTCGTCCGCAAGCGCCGCGAGCGCAAGGTCGTGGAGCGCGGTGCGGCGCATATCCGCTCCTCCTTTAACAACACCATCGTGACCCTGACCGATACCCAGGGCAACGCGCTGAGCTGGGCTTCCGCCGGCGGACTTGGTTTCCGCGGCAGCAAGAAGTCCACGCCGTTCGCCGCGCAGACCGCTGCGGAAACCGCCGCGAAGGCTGCTATGGAATACGGTCTGAAGACCGTTGAGGTCTACGTCAAGGGCCCGGGCTCCGGACGTGAGGCCGCCATCCGTTCCCTGCAGGCTGCCGGCCTGGAGGTCAACATGATCAAGGACGTGACGCCGATCCCCCATAACGGCTGCCGTCCGCCGAAGCGCCGTCGCGTGTAAGGTTTGGTAAGGAGGACGAAAGTACATGGCTAACAATAAAGAGCCGATCGCCAAGAAGTGCCGGAGCCTGGATATCTCTCCGGCGGTCATGGGCTACGGCAACAAGAAGTCTACTCGCAACCCGGGCGGCAACAAGCGCAAGAAGGTTTCCGAGTACGGCATGCAGCTCAAAGAGAAGCAGAAGGTCAAGTTTGTTTACGGTGTTCTGGAGAAGCAGTTCCACCGTTACTACCTCAAGGCTGCCAACACGAAGGGCATCACCGGTGAAAACCTGCTGAAGCTCCTCGAACTGCGTCTTGACAACGTGATCTATCGCCTTGGCATCGCCAAGACCCGCCGCATGGCGCGTCAGATCATCGTGCATGGTCACATCCTGGTCAACGGCAAGAAGGTGGACATCCCCTCCTACTCCGTGAAGGTTGGCGACGTGATCACCCTGCGCGAGCGTTCCCGCGAGCAGGCTGCCTTCAAGGCTCTGCGCGAGGGCACTGGCGTTGTGACCCCGAAGTGGCTCACCTTTGACGCCCAGAATCTCACCGGCACCGTGGCTGCGATGCCTGCCCGCGAGGACATCGATTGCCCGATCGAAGAGCACCTCATCGTCGAGCTCTATTCTCGTTAATCCATGGCTGTTCACGGTAACTGTGAGGAGGAATCTGCCCAATGATCGAAATCGAAAAGCCCCGCATCGAACGTGTGGAAGCCAGCGACAGCTACGGCAAGTTTGTCGTAGAGCCGCTTGAGCATGGCTTTGGCCAGACGCTGGGAAATTCCCTGCGTCGCGTGCTGCTGAGCTCTCTGCCGGGCGTTGCCGTTTCCAGCATCCGCATTGAGGGCATCCAGCATGAGTTTTCCGCCGTTCCCGGCGTGAAAGAGGACGTTGCAGAGATCATCCTCAACCTGAAAGAGCTTTCCGCCAAGCTGTATTGCGATGGTCCCAAGACGGTGTCTATCAACGTCAAGGGTCCCTGTGAGCTGACCGCGGCTGCCCTCGCGGTGGACGATCAGATCGAGGTTGTGAACCGCGATCTGCACATCGCCACCCTCAACGAGGACGCCGACCTCATCATGCACCTGACTCTGGAAAAGGGCCGCGGCTATGTGAGCGCAGCGAACAACAAGAATCCCAATACGCCCATCGGGGTCATCCCGACGGATTCCATCTTTACGCCGATCCGCAAGGTGAACTACACCGTCGAAAACACCCGCGTTGGTCAGGAGACCGATTACGATCGCCTGACCCTCGAGGTCTGGACCGACGGCAGCATCCAGCCGGATGAAGCCATCAGCACCGCGGCGAAGATTCTGAACGGCCATCTGAAGCTGTTCATGGATCTGACCGATCAGGTGGTGACCATTGGCTTCAACGAGAAGGAAGACGATCACCGCGAGAAAGTGCTGGAGATGACCATCGAGGAGCTCGATCTGTCCGTCCGTGCTTACAACTGCCTCAAGCGCGCCGGCATCAACACTGTTGCCGAGCTTGTGCAGCGCAATCAGGAAGACATGATGAAGGTTCGCAACCTGGGCAAGAAGTCTTTGGAAGAGGTCGAGCAGAAGCTCGCCGCTCTGGGACTTGCCCTGCGTGCCAACGACGAGTAATCCGGAATATCCGGCTTACGATAAATACTTGCCCGAAAAGGGCTATCAAGGTCGCGCCTAAGGGAAATATGGGCGCGGCGGGCAGAGCCTGATCCATGAAAAGTGGAGCAGGCTTCTTGCGTGCCGCGTGAAGAACTGTATTTGCAGGAGGCGGGCTGTAATAGGAGGATAAACAAAATGGCTTATCAGCGTAAACTTGGCCGTACGGCCGCTCAGCGCAAGGCGCTTCTGCGCAATCAGGTGACCAACCTCATTTGGTATGGCCGTATCGAGACCACTCTCGCTCGTGCCAAGGAAGTTCGCAGCGTTGCCGAGCACCTGATCACCCTCGCCATCCGCGAGTGCGACAACAACGTCTCTGTCGAGAAGACCTTCAACAACGATAAGGGACAGTCTGTCACCGTCACAGTGCAGAACGACGCCCCGAGCAAGCTGCATGCCCGCCGTCAGATCATGGCGTATCTGTACGACGTGAAGGAGCCGAAGCTGGATGACGAGTCCAAGAAGGCTTATGCGGAGCGTACCAAGGACGTGAAGTATCCGTGCGTCGAGAAGCTCTTCCGCGAAATCGCGCCGAAGTACAAGGCTCGCAACGCCGAGAAGAACTGCGCCGGTGGTTACACCCGCATTCTCAAGAAGGGCCCGCGCCGCGGCGACGCCGCCGAGATGGTCATTCTCGAGCTGATCTAATCCCCTTTGTTACCAAAGAAGCTGTTTCGCCATAATGCGGAGCAGCTTCTTTTGGAATATGCGGACAGATGACGCGCACCCTGTGGGAGGGAACGAAGCATGAACGACATGATCCTGATCCTCAACTATTCGGATGAATTTGCCGCTGAAGCGGCAAAAAGGCTGCGCAGCGAACAGGTTTTCAGCAAAATCATCAGCGGAATGACGACGGCGGAGCAGATTCGGGAGATTGCGCCGAGAGGTATCATTTTGTGCGGCGAAACGCAGAGCGCAAAGGGTGTTCTGGATGCGCAGATTCTTTCTCTGGGTATTCCCGTTCTGGCTCTGGGACACGCGGCGCATATGCTGATTGCCGCGATGGGCGGCGCATGCGCGGGCGTTGCCATCAGCGAGCGCAAAGCTGCGATTCAATATGAAAAAACGCGGCTCTTTGCCGACGTGGAGGGCGGAGAGCGATACCTGGAAGAAACGCTGATGCTGATGCTGCCTGCCGATGTGCAGGTAACGGCGAGCGCGGGCGGATGCACCATCGCCTTTGAGGACAGCCGCCGCCGGCTTTATGGCATACAATTTGAGCTGGAACGGAATGATCCGGACAGTTCAACCATTCTCAAGAATTTTGCGCGGGATATCTGCGGCTGCTCACCATGGTTCACAATAGACGCGGCACTGGCACAGGCATGCCAAAAGCTGTCGGATGCGTCTATCGAGGGCGGATACGCAGTCTGCGGCGTGAGCGGCGGCGTAGATTCGACTGTCGCGGCTGTTCTGGCGCATCAGGCATTTGGCGAGCGCATGACGGCGATTTATGTGGAAACCGGCTTGATGCGCGAGGGCGAAAGCGTCTGCGTGCAGGAAATGTTTGAAAGCCTTGGTATTCCGCTGAAAATCGTCGATCATTCTCAGACGATTCTGGCGGCACTAAAGGGCAAGCAGGCGATGCGCGAAAAGCATCAGGTGGTTTTTAACTGCCTGCATAATGAAATTATCCGTCAAGCCAAAGCTATGGAAGGCAAAAAGACGCTGGTGATGGGAACCAATTACAGCGATCTTCTGGGCGGTTCGACCGATGCGGCATGGCGCGGATGCGGCATGACGGTCATTGAACCGTTGGAATTCCTTTTCAGAAAGGAAGTCCGCTCAATTGCGGAAACGCTGGGGTTGGATGCATCCATCGTTCAGCGCAAGCCGTTCCCGATGATGGGCTTGGGCGCGCATGTGATTGGCGAAGTGACGGAAGACCGTCTTTGCGCACTGCGTGCGGCGGACGCCATCTTTACCGAGGAAATCCGCGAGGTAGGGCTGAATAAGAAGCTCTACAAGTTCTTCCCGATTTTGGCGGATTCGGAGCAGCTGATGGGTGGCTGCACGATTATCCTGCGGGCGGTCAATGTGTCCGGCGCGATGCTCGTTCCCGCGCGGCTGCCGTATGATTTGGTTGAGCGCACAGTCGAGCGCATTTTGGAGCAGACGCCGATGATTCGCAGAGTGTTCTATGACCAGACGCCGACGCCGGTAGGAAAAGAAACGTTCCAATAATGGAATGACGATTTGCTGATTTCTTCAAGTCTCCCATTTGATGGGAGGCTTTTTCTTATACGGCACTCGCGTAAAAACCATTTGCCAAAGCCGTTGCGGAATGAGGAGAAAGATTTTGCAGACGTGGAATTGGAAAGTGCGGAGAATTTGCCGTAATCCGGCATTTTAAGGGCAGTAAAGATGTGGAATGGTACTAAAAACCGAACGATAAA
>URJN01000153.1 GCA_900548125.1 uncultured Eubacteriales bacterium | reverse complement strand
AGGCAACACTTGTTGCATGGATTCGGATGATATCTGATTTCCGTTACGCTGAATCCCACATTGTGGGCGCGTGACGCCGATTCTGAAAACGTCGGCAGGGAACGTTATTCTTCCCTGCATTTATCGCTTTGCGATAAATGGATGATGGGGTGGCTTTAAACCGCCGCGAAGCGAAGAAGGGAGTCTGAGGGACAATGTCCCTCAGGCAGGTTTGGGCGGCAGCCCAATTATTGTAGATTTTTGTATAAATCGGAGGGCAGAAGATGGCGAAGAAGGCAGCAAAGGGCGCGGCAAAGAAAAAACGCGCGGTCTCCGGAAAGCGCGGAAGACCGGGACGCGGCAAACAGCAAAAGAGCGCAGACCCGCGCGGCATTATCGGAATCGCCGTATTCTGTCTGGGACTGCTGGCACTGGTCTGTCAGTTCGTTCCGTCGAACGGCGGATTTTTGAACCGCTGCATGCTGACCGTGCGCGGTCTGGGCGGCATTCTCTGCCTGCTGCTGCCGGTCGTCCTGTGCTGGGCGGGCGTAACGCTCGTGTTCTTCGGAGAAAAGAAGCTGAATACGCGGACGCTGATTCACAGCACGCTGATTTTCCTGTTTGTGGAAACGATGTTCCAGCTGTTCAATCTTTCCAACGTCAACGCGGCTCTGGCGGCGGATAACGCGGGCATGGGCTACGGCACGTTTCTGGCGCGGTCATTTTCCATGTCGTCGCTGGACTGCAAGGGCGGCGGATTGATTGGTGCGCTGCTTGCGTGGCCGCTGTATAAGGCGCTGGACGTCTGGGGCGGCGTGATTGTGATGATTTGTGCGACGGCAATCGCGCTGATGGCAATGACCGGCATTTCCTTCAGCGGGCTGGGCATGCGGCTGTCCGAATTGCTGGATGACCTGCGCGTGGAATGGCAGGAGCGCAGGGAGGAAAAAAGCGCACTGCGCGACGCGCAGCAGGAGGAAGAACTGGAACGGGAAAATGCGCTGGCTTTGGAGCGGCAAAAGCGCAAGCAGGCGCGCATGCAGCAGGAGAAAGAGGAGCAGCTGAAAGTGCAAAAGCAGGAGGCGCAGCCCGAACCGGAAGCACCGCCCGCGCCGGAAGAAATCACCGACGCAGAGCCGCCTAAGCCGCAGAGACAGCGGCGAAAGGAAAAGCCGGAATTCACCGTCGTGCGTCCGCAGAACGACGAGGAACAGCCAAACGACCAGCCGGTTCTCAACAGCAGACCGCCGCGCCGCGCTCCCGCACCGCGCAAGCGCAAGGAGATATCCCCGAGCGCACAGCTCTATATCGAGAGGGACGATGAATTCACGCGGACGCCCATCGAGGAGCATACGCCGACAACGCAGAGCCGCCGAAACAGCTTTACCATGCGGGAAGCGGAGGATGCGTTTCTGTATGGCATGAATCCGGAGGAGGGGCAGACGGGCTATGCACCGCAGAACAGCTATGCGCCGCAGCCCGCGTTTGTTCCGCCGTATCAGGACGATGCGCCTGCGCAGGATAATGTTCCCAACTGGAGCGTCGGAGAGGAATATATGCCGTCCGTTCCGATAGAACCGGAGCAGCAGCCTGACGAGGATGATGAAGCGTCCTCGATTACCAATGCACAGGCACAGGGAGCAGACCGCCCCATCAAGGAGAGTTATCAGCCGGACGAACCGGAGCTTCCCGCGGGAAGCATTGAATATGACGACGGCGACGCGCTGGTGACGGCGGATGAGCCGCACGACGAGCCTGCGCCCGCGCAGGGCGGGTCGTTTGGCGGATGGCAAATGCCGCCGCGCAGAGAATCGACATCGGGCGTGCCGTCGAGCTATACCGACAGCGCGATTGACGCTGCGCGCGCGCGCACCGCGCAGAACGCCGGCTATCAGCCGCCGCAGGGGTTGCCCGTGCAGCCGCAGGGACAGGATGTTTTGAAGGCACAGCGGATGAACGAGCAGCAGACGGTCGTTCAGCTCCGCGGGAACAGACTCGATGGAACGCCCATCGTCATGCCGAAGAAGGACATTCACGAATCGCCGCAGGCGGCGAAGGAGGAATATATCTTCCCGCCGATTGACCTGCTCAATCAGAGCCGGACGACGCAGGATCCCAACCAGCGCGCCAAGGACGAGGCAGGCGCACGCAAGCTGATCGGCACGCTTGAGAGCTTTGGCGTACAGGCTAAGCTGCTCCATGTCACGCATGGACCTGCCATCACGCGCTATGAGCTGGCACCCGCACCGGGCGTCAAGGTTTCGCGCATCGTCGGTCTGGTCGATGATATCGCGCTGAACATGGCATCCGACGGCGTGCGTATTGAAGCGCCGATTCCCGGAAAGCCGGCGGTCGGCATTGAGATTCCGAACCAGAAGATTGAAACCGTGTCCCTGCGCGATGTGCTGGAAAGTCCGGAGATGATGCGCGAAAAATCCCCGACGGCGGTTGCGCTGGGCAAGGGCATTTCCGGCGCGCCGGTGATTGCGGATATGGCAAAAATGCCGCATGTGCTGATTGCGGGCGCGACGGGTTCCGGTAAATCCGTCTGCATCAACACGATTATCAACTCCATCATCTTCCGCGCCAAGCCGGAGGAGGTCAGGCTCATCCTCATTGACCCGAAGGTCGTCGAGCTGTCTGTCTACAACGGCATTCCGCATCTGCTCGTTCCGGTCGTCACAGACCCGAAAAAGGCGAGCGCGGCACTCAGCTGGGCAGTCGTGGAGATGGAGCATCGCTACAAACGGTTTGAAACGATGGGCGTGCGCGACATTCGCGGCTACAACAACGCCATCGGCGAGAACGAAGAGCCGATGAGCAAGATCATCGTCATCATCGACGAGTTGGCGGATTTGATGATGGTTGCGCCGGGCGAGGTCGAGGAATCCATTTGCCGACTGGCTCAGCTGGCGCGCGCGGCGGGCATCCATCTGGTCATCGCGACACAGCGTCCGTCGGTCAACGTCATCACCGGCGTCATCAAGGCAAATATCCCCAGCCGCATCGCGTTCGCGGTGTCCAGCCAGATTGACAGCCGAACCATTCTCGATTCCGGCGGCGCGGAAAAGCTGCTGGGCAAGGGCGACATGCTCTATGCGCCGCAGGGCGCGGGCAAGCCCACGCGCGTGCAGGGCTGCTTCGTTTCGGACGACGAGGTGCAGCGAATCGTCGAATTCGTCCGCGGACGGCACAGTGCCGACTACAACGAGGACGTTATCGAGCAGATGAACACGGCTGCCGACGAGGAAAGCACCGCCGCATCCGATGCGCCCAGCGTGGGAGAGCCGGTGGACGAGATGCTGAACAAAGCCATCGAGCTGGCTGTGGATGCGGGGCAGGTTTCCATCAGCATGCTGCAAAGACGTCTGCGCGTGGGCTATGCGCGCGCGGGGCGGCTCGTAGATGAAATGACCCTGCGAGGCATTACGGCGGAAGCGGAAGGCCCGACCAAGCCGCGGACTGTGCTGATTTCCAGAGAGGAATGGAGCAGGATGCAGGAAAATCAGGAGCAATAGAGAATACTAAGGACGGTTGGGGCTTTGCCCCGGCAGGGAACTTGGTTCTCCGTACCCTTTCTCCGTCTCGCGGCGGTTTGAAGAAATTTGATTTCAGCTATCGCAAAGCGATAGCACAGTGGGAAATCCAAGAGCCTCAGGTTCCTGGCAGAGCGTAGGACGGTGTCCCACTCATATCCTCTATACGAAAGGAAGAACACAATGAAATTTATTAAAACTCCCGTCAAGGGAATGTGCGATATGCTGCCCGCCGATATGCGCCTTCGCGAGCATGTTTTGGGCATGATCAAGGAATCCTATGGTGCGCATGGCTTCATGGAGATTGAAACGCCGGTGATGGAGCATATCGAGAACCTGACCAGCAAGCAGGGCGGCGATAACGAGAAGCTCATCTTCAAGGTCATGAAGCGCGGCGCGGAGCTTCAGCGTGCGATTGAAAAGGGCGACGGCGAGCTGGCGGATAACGGACTTCGCTACGACCTGACCGTGCCGCTGGCGCGCTACTATGCCAACAACAGGGAAAAACTGCCGGTGCCGTTCAAGGCGATGCAGCTGGGCAACGTCTGGCGTGCGGATAACCCCCAGAAGGGTCGTTTCCGTCAGTTCACCCAGTGCGATATCGACATCCTCGGCGACGATAGCAGCTTGGCTGAGATTGAGCTGATTTCTGCGACGGCGGCGATGCTGAGCAAGATTCTGGCTGAGGCCAATCTGTCCGAGTTCACCATCCATGTCAATGACCGCCGGATGCTGGCGGCGGCGGCGCTTTCCGCGGGCTTTGAAGCGGATGAGATTGGCGGCGCGCTGATTTCGCTGGATAAGTTCGATAAGATTGGTCTGGACGGCATTGAGAAGGATCTGCTCGCGGGCGGCTACGCGGAGGAAAAGGTTGCCAAGTACATGGCGTTCTACCGCAATGTGCAGCCGGGCATGGAGATTGCGGAATTCTGCAAGGGCGTCAGCACGGAATACCTGCCGGAGAGCGTCGGCACGGCTCTGGCGGATATCATCGGCAGTGTGAAGCCGATGCTCGCCGAGGGCGTGAAGCTCGTCTTTGACCCGACGCTGGTGCGCGGCATGGGCTATTATACGGGTCCTGTGTTCGAGGTTACGCTGGATGGCTACAACTTCTCCATCGCGGGCGGCGGACGCTATGACGAGATGATTGGCAAATTCAGCGGTCAGAACGTCAGCGCATGCGGCTTCTCCATCGGCTTTGAGCGCATCGTGACCATCCTCAAGGATCACATGCAGGGAAGCTATAAGCTGCCGGAAGGCTCGACGGCGTATCTGGTCGGCGGTAAGGTGCCGACGGCGCGTAAAGCCGAGGTTTTGGCGCAGGCGGCGCAGGTGCGCACGACGGGCGTTGTGGCGACGGTGCTGCCGATGAGCAAGAATATCAAGCATCAAATCGAACTGCTGGAGGCGGAAGGCTTCACTAAGTTCGAGAAGATTTACGAGTAAGGAAGGAAGTTCATGACCAATAAAGGTGTCGTGACCGAGGTCAACGGCGATACGCTGACCGTCGCGTTTGAACGCCATGAGGCGTGCGGCGACTGCCATGCCTGCATGCACGGCAGTGAAAGCTGCGCCAAGCATACCGTCAAGCTCAAGGGCAAGGCGAATGTAGGCGACATAATCGAAGTGGAAATGGATAGCTCGCATGTGATGGAAGCGTCCGCGCTGGCGTATATGCTGCCGCTGGCGGGCTTCATCATCGGGCTTGCCGGAGGCTGGCTTGTCAGCAAAGGCATGAACAGCAGGAGCGGCGAATTGATGATGGCTCTGTTCGCCGTGCTGGGAACGGCGGTCGCGTATGTTATCATGCGCGTGCTTGACCCTAAGCTGTCTAAGGGACGCTGGGAACAGAAGATTGTTTCCATCACGCCGGTGAAGGAATCTTTTTCCGCTAAAAAGAAAGACTAAAAAAGAGCATGACTCACAATGACTAATCTTGAAGGAGGTATAAATATGGCTCTTCATTTGAATAAGCAGACGTTTGACGAGGTTATTTCCGGCGATCAGCCGGTGCTGGTCGATTTCTGGGCGACGTGGTGCGGCCCGTGCCGCATGATTGCGCCCGCGGTTGAGGAAGTCGCAGAGGAATTCGAGGGACGCGCCGTCGTCGGTAAGGTCGATGTGGATGAGGAAACGGATATTGCCC
>URJN01000152.1 GCA_900548125.1 uncultured Eubacteriales bacterium | reverse complement strand
GGTCCGCGACGGCACCCTTGACGTCCGGCTTTGTTTCCATCAGCTTGGTCACCTTGTCGCAGGAATTGATAATCGTCGAGTGGTCGCGCCCAAAGGCGTCGCCGATGCGCGGCAGGCTCATTCCTGTCATTTCGCGCGTCAGGTAGACTGCAACATGGCGCGCAAACGCAATCTCCTTCTTACGGGAGTCGCCGCGCAGAGCGTCGGCACTCAGACCGTAATAATCGGAAACGCAGTCGATAATCAGCTCCGGCGTGATGCGCTTGGGATCGCGGACAACGACAAGGTCATGCAGCGCATGCGAAATCACATCTTCGTTGATTTCGCAGTGGTTCAGTCTGGCATATGCGTTGACGCGGGTCAGCGAACCTTCCAGCTCACGGATGTTGCTCTCGATGCGTCCGGCAATCAGCTCCAGCATCTCGTCGCTGATTTTGATGCCCTCGTTTTCCGCCTTCTTGCGGAGGATAGCGATTCGGGTATCAAAATCCGGCTTCTGAATATCCGCAATCAATCCCCACTCAAAGCGGGAGCGAAGGCGTTCCTCCAGACGGGCAATCTCGCGCGGCGGCTTATCCGAGGAAATGATGATCTGCTTGCCGGCGCTGTGCAGCGCGTTGAACGTGTGGAAAAATTCCTCCTGCGTGGAATCGCGTCCCGCGATGAACTGAATATCATCCAGCATCAGCACATCCACATTGCGGAAACGATTGCGGAATTCGACGTTCTTATTGTTCTTGATGGCGGAAACCAGCTCATTGGTAAACATCTCGCTGGGCAGATAAAGCATGCGCATATTCGGGAAATGATCCTGAATGAAATGCCCGATGGCGTGCATCAGGTGCGTTTTTCCCAGACCGACGCCGCCGTAGAGGAACAGCGGGTTATACGCCATGCCCGGCTGCTCGGCGACAGCAAGGGCGGCGGCATGCGCAAAGCGGTTGGAAGAGCCGACGACGAACGTGTCAAACGTCGATTTCGGGTTGAACATGTTGATGCCCTGCATCGCGGGCGCATCTTCCTTCTTCTGACGCTCCTGCCACTCGATGCGCTCCTTGACACTCATCAGCTCAATGGACATTTCTCGCCCAGCCGCCTGGCTGACCGCTTCGGTAATCATCGGCAGATAGCGCGCCCGAATGGTCTTTTCGTTAAAATCGCTGATGACCTCCAGCGCGAGTTTATCGTCAAGCACATAGACCGGCTTGAGCGGCTGTTCGATCCAGGTCGTATAGGAAACATTGGCAAGCTCTTCACGGATGAGCGCTTTTGCTTTTTCCCATAATTCGACGTGATCCATAGCGGGGTCCCTCCGTATCTTTCGCGGTGTTTTTCCACGTTTTGTACACATATCCCTGTGGATAATATGTGGATATCCACAGCACTTTCCACAGGCTGTGGAAAGATAGACTCAGCCTGTGGACAACTTTTTATGACAACGCTCCTATCATATCAAAAAAAAGCCCTGTTTTCAAGGCTTTTTTGGCGGAAGATTTTAGGTCGGAAATGCAGTTTGTCCACGGCAGCTCTGCCGTTACGGGCTGAGTTGTCCACAATATGCGGTGTCCCTGTCGATAAGTGACCACAATCCGTGCCCGCGAATGGGCAGATTCCTTCATTTTCGTGTAGGATTCTGTCGGAATCCGTGCGGAAATTTTTTCGCGCACGCGACATTGCCTGAAACTACCTGCGCGCGTAAGGCTTTCATGCCTTACAGCCCGCCCGAACACATGGAAAATTCAGATATATCCTCCGTCCACGCCGAGAACCTGTCCGGTGATGAACGACGCTCTGTCCGAAAGCAGGAAAGCGCATGCCTGTGCAACGTCCTGCGGCGTACCGAGGCGGCAAAGCGGCGTTTCCTCTGCAAGCGCGGCTTTGGTTTCGTCGCTGTGCTCATCCATCATGCGGGTGTCGATTACGCCGGGCGCGATGCAGTTGACACGAACGCCGCTTGGACCCAATTCCTTGGCGAGCGCACGGGTCAAACCGATGAGCGCGGCTTTGCTCGCGGAATAAGCAGCCTCGCAGGACGCGCCGACCCGCCCCCACATGCTGGAAATCGTGACGATACTTCCCTCTCCGCGGGAAATCATGCCCGGCGCGAGCGCGCGAATGAGATAAAACGCGCCGGAAACGTTGACATCCATCACCGTGTGCCACTCCGCATCTGTCATATCGCAGAAAAGTCCGGTATGCGATACGCCCGCGCAGAGAGCCAGCGCATCCACATGGTGATACAGCGCGAGAATCTCCCGACACATGCGCTGTGCGCTTTCGCTGTCAGCGAGGTCGCAGCACATGGCATGCGCGTCATAGCCCTGCGCGCAAAGGCGGTCTGCCAGTGTTTTTGCGTTTTCGATGCCATGGCAGCCGTGAACCAGAACGGTATATCCCTCCTGCGCAAGCAGCTCGGCGCAGGCTCCGCCGATGCCGCCGGAAGCGCCGGTGACCAGCGCGATTTTCTTTTTCATCAAAAACATTCCCCCGTCGTTTTCTCTGCCGATTGACGGAAGCACCGTAAGCGGGTATCATGCTCTATTATAGAGAAAACAACGGAGGAATCAAGATGGGCTATCAGATTTATTGTGGAAAAGGCTTTGACACCCAGAAGGCGGAACGCTTTTTTAAGGAACGCCGCGTGCCGTATCAGCGCGTGGACGTATTGAAATACGGCATCGGCAAACGCGAATTGGAAAGCGTTGCGGCGGCTGTCGGACTGGATGCGCTCTGCGACAGGGACAGCAAGGCGTTCCGTGAAAGCGTAATCGCCTATACGCAGAATCGGGATACGATTTTAAACGGCTTGATGGAAAAGCCTCAGCTCCTCAAGCTGCCGATTGTCCGCGACGGTCGGCGCGCAACGGTCGGCTTCTGCCCGCAGATTTGGGAAGACTGGCTCAAGGACTGAACCCACCCCGGCAAGCATTACTCCGCCGGCGTTTCCTGACCGCTGGCGTCAAAGATGCGCGTGCCTTCGCAGGTCAGAAGCAGCGTGCCTACGCGCCATGCGTCGGTTTTCAGACAGCGGCTGCTTTCCGCGCCGGTGATGACATAAGCGTATTTGCCGACGTCCTGATCCGTATAAAAACGGGCGATAAAGTCCTGCCGTTCGGTGCAGACTGTCATCGTCACCACCGGTTCATCCGTCGGCTCAAAGGCATCGACGGGCATAAAGGAAGGCGAGAGAAGCTGGTCTACCAGCGTAGAAAAGACCGCGCTGTCCGCCTTCTGCCCGTTGACGCTCAGCCCGTTTTTTTCGCTGACGCTGAATGTAAATTCGCAGTCATCCGGCGCCGCAATCCGAATACCCGTAATCTCGTCCTCCGACAGTTCCGGAAAAAGTGCCTGCGCGTCCTGTGTGTTGTCCGGCTGCTGCGAATCGCTTTGCGAAACGGTTTGAGAAACGGAATCCGCCTGTTTTTTTGCGCCGGGCAGCAGCATGACGCTGAGCAGGCAGACCGCCGCCAGAAAGAAAACGCCCTTTCGTTTCATCATGCCGCATACCTCCTTTGAGATTAGACAGCGATATTATAGAGCATGGTTGTAGCACGGAAGCAATGCGAATGAAACAAAAATGTGAACTCTTTCCTTCTCTGCGCATGAAAACCGTTTGACAGTGCATATAAAGTACGTTAAAATTGAATATTGTCAAGACCCCGTGCGCAAACAGGCGGGGCACTATTTTGGAAAAGATGGAGTGTTTTTAAAGCATGGTTTTTAAACATCATTCACTTGATGCTTTTTATCGTAAACCGGCAGGCGCGGTTCCCGCAGGCGGGCAGGTGCGTCTGCGCCTTTGCATAAAAGACGCGCAGGAATCGCCGGATATTCAATTACGCATGTGGAACGGCGGCGAGCATCGCTATCCGATGCGCCTGCTGGGTATGCACGACGGCGAGGCGATATATGAGGCGCAGGTCGGCGTATGCGAGGAGCCGGGGCTTTTGTGGTATCGGTTTGAGGCAGAGCTTCACGGCGAGCATATCGTTCTGGGCGCACCGGCGGATCATACCGGATGCGGAGAAGGCGTAATGGGCAGCGAAGAGAGCTTTCAAATCACCGTATATGACCCCGATTATGATACGCCGGAATGGATGCGCGAGGGCGTGATGTACCAGATCATGGTCGATCGCTTTTTCCATGGTCAGGGCACGGACGCGCTGACCCACGCCAAGGACGGGCAGAACATCATCCTGCACGAAAACTGGGATGAGATGCCGTTCCTGAATATCGCGGAAAACGGAGATAACTTCGCCAACGACTTCTTCGGCGGCAACCTGGAAGGCGTGCGCCAGAAACTGCCGTATCTCAAAGAGCTGGGCGTCAGCGTTCTGTACTTTAACCCCATTTTCACCGCCTATACCAACCACAAATATGACACGGGCGATTACCGTAAAATCGACCCGATGTTCGGCAGTGAGCAGGTGCTTCGCCGTCTGTGCGAGGATGCGAAAAAGCTGGGCATCCATGTGATGCTCGACGGCGTATTCTCCCACGTCGGCGACAACAGCATTTACTTCAACCGCCGCGGCACATACGGCGAACACGAAGGCGCATACCGCGACCCGAATTCGCCGTTCTTCAAGTGGTTCACCTTCCGCCATTGGCCCGACAGCTACGAGTGCTGGTGGGGCTTCAAAACCCTGCCTAACGTCAATGAGATGGATGAGGATTACCGCAGGTTTATCTTAGAGGATGACGATTCGGTCGTCCGGCATTGGGTGCGCTGCGGCACGAGCGGCTGGCGGCTGGATGTAGCGGACGAACTGCCCATGCCGTTTTTGCGCGAACTGCGTGCGCAGGTCAAGGATGTTTCACCGGACGCGGCTGTGCTGGGCGAGGTCTGGGAGGACGCGAGCCACAAGGTCGCCTATGGTCAGATGCGCTCCTATGTGCTGGGCGATACGCTGGACAGCGTGATGAATTATCCCCTGCGCGACGCACTGATTGACTTCCTGACGGGCAGGCGCGATGCGAATTCCGTAGCAAAAGAGCTGTCCTCTCTGGCGCAGAATTACCCCAAGCCGTTCTTCTACGCGCTGATGAACCTGATGGGCAGCCACGACCGCCCGCGCATCCTGAATGTGCTTGCGGGCAACGACGGCAACGATATTCCCCGCGATCAGCGCGCCCACCATCAGCTCTCCGCGGAAGAACGCATGGTCGGCGCACTGCGCGAGCAGCTCATGCTCCGGTTTATTTTCAGCGTGCCGGGCATGCCCTGCATTTACTACGGCGATGAAGCCGGCATGGAAGGCTGTGCAGACCCGTTCTGTCGGCGGACATATCCGTGGGGGCACGAGGATGAAAACATGCTCACGCGCTACAAGGCGATGATCGCCATGCGGCGGGAGCATGCCGTCCTGCGGACGGGCGAATGTGCCTTTATCGCGCCCTGCGGTGCTGTGCTGGGCGTCATCCGCACAATTCAAAACGAACGGGATGCGTTCGGCAAAAAAGCGGATAACGCGCTCGCCGTAACGCTCATCAACCGCAGTGCGCGGGATGTGACCGTCTATCTGACAAAAGACGACGTCGGCGGCGCAAAGACGCTGAAAACCGATTCCGGCGAGATTCTGACCGCCCGCGCGGGCGCGTTCAGCATGAAGCTCTCGGGGCTTCGCGGCGTCACGCTGTTTGCGGAGGAATAACGGCGTTCAAGCAAAAAGCCGCAAGCTCACGCGGGCAATTTCCTACACATAAAAAAGCGGGCTGAGC
>URJN01000151.1 GCA_900548125.1 uncultured Eubacteriales bacterium | reverse complement strand
GGACAATCCCTGCATCCCATTCCGTATATTTTAAAAAGCGGCGTTTTCCTGTTGAGAAAAACGCCGCCTGATGCTTTAATTCAATTTTTTGTCTTTTTTGACCAACGGCTTATAGCTGCCGTCCTCCTGCTCAACGCGCACCCGCTTGAGCGTCGCTTCCGTCTGCTCGCGGAATTCCCTGATATACTGCGCATAAAGCTCTGAACGCTCGCGCGTTTCCTCATCGGTCAAGCCGACTTCCTTCTTTTTCTTCGCCAGCTCGTTGATGCGCAGAATCTTTTCCTGTTCCATCTTGTCATAACCTCCGGAGTTTCAAAATCGT
The DNA here is from genome assembly GCA_900548125.1 of uncultured Eubacteriales bacterium. Lineage (GTDB taxonomy): Bacteria > Bacillota > Clostridia > Christensenellales > Aristaeellaceae > Ventricola. The sequence continues at coordinate 5,422 of URJN01000151.1, read as the reverse complement.
CTGCAAGCATACCGCCTTTTGGCGCGTCTGTCAATAGGGTGCGGGCTGACCGAGCCGCTCGATTTCAAGCCGCTCGTCAAAAAACTCGCCCGCCCATTTGTGCAGCGCAAAGACCAGCGCAGGATTCTTGATTTGGGAAGCCAGCGGCAGGCGTTCAAACGCCCTTGACTTGCTCGCTTCCTCGTCCTGCCATTCGCGAACATCCGCCATACAGCAATAGCCGCCGCTCTCCTTGCCGTCCTCGCCGGTAATCGTATAGACGCACAGAAGCGATACGTCAAACACAGCCTCGCCGAGTGCTTCGCCCAGCGCGGCTCTCGCCGTTTCTTCCTTGCTTTCGCCCCGAACAAGCCGCTTTTCCGGCAGCTCCCAAAGCGCGTTCAGCTCGTCGCGATGCAGAATCAGCTTCTCGCCCTTTCTCGCAAGCACAAGCACGCGGTCAAGGCTGGTGCGCCGCTTCTTTTCACCGAGCGCATAGATCGTACACTGCAAAAGACGGTTCCTCCTTGAAAGTTACGCGATGACCCCCGCCAGATTCCAATCCGCGTCCATCAGCGTCAGCACGCCGCAGCCGCCCGCCTGAATTCTGCCGTATTCCCCGGCACCGATGGAATCCGCCGGGGTGCTGGTCGCCATGGGGATGACGGTTTCCGGCGCGATATGCGCCAGACGAATCATGTTGCGGACAGCGCGGTGCAGCACCAGCGTTGAGCCGGCGATGACGCCGTCCGCCAGTCTGGCTTCGCCGTTCCGGACAAAGACAGCCTGACCGCCGAGGTCATACTGTCCGTCGCTCATGCCCGCCGCTTCCATCGAATCGGAGATGAGCGCCATGCCCTTTGCGCCCTTGCAGAGTGCCGCGATGCGCAGCACATCCGGATGCAGGTGCAGTCCGTCGGCGATGACCTGCACGATGATGCGGTCATCCGCCAAGCCTGCGCCGGGAACGCCCGGCTTGCGGTGATGCAGCGGGCTTTGCGCGTTGAACAGATGCGTAATCTGCGTCAAGCCTCTGTCCGCCGCGGCGTGAACGTCCTCGGCGGTTGCGTCGGAATGCGCCGCGCAGGTCACGACGCCATGCGCCTTGAGATAGGCAACCATCTCCAGCGCGCCCGTCAGCTCCGGCGCAAGGGTCATCATCCTGACGCAGTCTACGCCGCGCGTCATGGTTTCATACGCCTCGACGGTCGGCAGACACAAGCATTCCTCCAGCTGTGCGCCCTTGTATTTCGGGCAGAGGAAGGGAGCCTCCATGTGCGCGCCCAGCACAGCCGCGCCCCGCTCACAGGGCTTGTCCTTCACCGCCTGAATGCCCAGCAGCGCACGGTTCGTCTCCTCCGGATACGCGCTCATCGTCGTCGGTACAAACGCCGCAACGCCGGTTTTCAGCAAGCCCTCGCTCATCCGGCGCACGTCCGCCTCGCCGCGCATGCAGTCCGCGCCCGCATAGGCATGGATATGGATATCGACAAAGCCCGGCAGAACGAACAGCCCCGCCGCGTCGCGGACTTCCTCGCCCGCCTGAACGCTCAGTTCGCCGATTTCCGCAATTTTTCCCGCTTCAACGCGCACATCGGCGCGCACAAAGCCGCCGTCGATGAACGCTGTTCCGTTTTTAACCAGCATGGTTGATTACTCCTCAAGAACCAGTCTGCCCGCCTCGCGGTCGGTCAAAATCACGCAGCAGGGATGCAGCTGCAAAATGGACGCCGGTACATGCGGGGTGATCGGGCCGCGGATGGTGTCATAGACCGCCTGCGCCTTATTCTCACCCGTGGCGACCAGCACGACGCACTTCGCCGCCATGATGTTGCCGATGCCCATGGAAACCGCCTGACGCGGCACCTCGTCCGCGTTCTTGAAGAAGCGCGCGTTCGCTTCGATGGTGTCCGCCGTCAGCGTGACGACGTGCGTGCCGTAAGTGAATTCCTCCGCCGGCTCGTTGAAGCCGATATGACCGTTGCGCCCGATGCCCAGCAGCTGAATGTCGATGCCGCCCGCGTCATGAATCGCCTTGTCATACGCCTGTACATCCACCGCCGCGTTGCCGCTGGGCAGATGGACATTTTCCTTGCGCAGGTTGACCTTGCTGAACAGATGCTCCTGCATAAAGGCGTGGTAGCTCAGCGGATTCTTGTGGTCGATACCCACATATTCATCCAGGTTGAACGTACGCACGCGGTCAAAATCAATGACGCCGCGGTCATACCACTGGGTCAGCATCTCGTATGCCGGAATCGGGGTCGAACCGGTTGCCAGACCCAAAACGCTGTCGCCCTTGCGGGTGACCTGTGCCGCGATCAAAACGCCTGCCGCTTCGCAGGCCGCCCTTGCGCTCTCGTAGACATGGAATTCCATGATGTACCTCCTTGATTGTCGAAATATGCTGATTGCATTATAACACAGAACGAAGAAATTTCCTATGCAAAAGATACAAATTCTCCAAGAGGTTACGCTGAATGCCCTCCGGCAGCCGGTTTGACTGCGTTTTTAGAGATGCCTGCTCACGCACAAATCGACATTTCCGCGTCGCGCGCCATCTGCTCCATCTGCACGCCCAGCGTTTGGGACAGGCTCTGGCAGAGCCGCGCCGCAAAGCCGCTTGACGGGTTGGCGAGTGCCTGAACGATGGCGCGTTCGATTTCCTCCCTCTGGCGGGAAAGTCCGCGCCGAACGGCGTTGTCCGTAACCACCCTGCGCATCAGGATGGGCAGCTTTGCCTTGCGCAGTGCCTTTTCCATGCCGGATTTTCCCAATATGGCAATCAGAATACCCACCGCCGCGCCAGCCGCCATGCCTGCCGGACCCGCGCTGACCAACGCCATGCCTCCGCCGCCGCACAGCGTCGCGCCGACGACCGCCAACACGACGCTCATTACGCCCGAAAAGATATCCATGCCCATCGCGTCCAGCAGCGACATCTTAACGCCGCCCACACCCGCCTGAAGCCGCGCTCCCGTCAGGCTCATCTTCTCCGGCGGAACGCCGCAGCGGACGCAGAGCGACGTCAGTTCGCCCTCCAGCGTCTGCATCAGCTCATCCAGCCACGCATGCAGCTCGCCTTCCAGCCTTTCGCCCAGCGCATCGCTTTCAAACGCCCTGGCGATTCGCCGCTGAATGTCCCCGTCCAATTCGTCAATGGTCGCCATGCCGCCCTTGCGCCAAAGCCCGACGGCTTCCACCGTGCTTTCCTGCGCCATTTCAAACAGCGCGTGCGCAACCGGTTCATATAATTCGTGCGCACTCGCGTTCACCGCCACGGACAGCTTTTCGCCGTGCGCAATCGAGCCGACCTCCTGCCGAAAGACCTTCAGCCGCTCGTCCACGCGTCCCGCATAGGCTAAGCCGCGTGCAATCGAGCATTCCGGTTCCGGGCAAAGCACCAGCAGCGCACCGCCAAACGCTTCCCTGCATGCCTGCTGAAAGAATGCCATCCGCGATGCGCCGCCCGTCAGGATGACCACCTGCGGCGGGCAGGCTTTGCTGACCTCGACCGACGCATGCAGCGCGTCCTCCAGACAGTCGCAAAAGCTCCTGCCGCCCAGTGCCGAAATGGGCTCCCTGATCATCTCGCGCATGCTCTCCCCGCCGATGCTCAATTCCAACGCCAGCGGCTCGTCATAGCAGACCGTCAACTGACGGCGAAGCGGCGCGTCCGCCCATTTCTCCTCATCGAGGAAATAGCTCTCCTTGAGCCTGCGGGCTTCCAGTTCGCAATAGCTCTTCCACGCCGGACATTCTTCAAAGACCTCCGCCAGTGCTTTTCCGTCCGGCGACTGCGCCACGGCATGCGATAAAATCAGCTCGTCAATCAATCCGCCGCCCAGATTCGTGTCGCCGAAAAGCGAAACATTCTGCTGGTGTCCGTCTACAATGTAAGCAAAATCCGTCGTCGAAGAACCGATGTCGATCACCATCGCGCTCTTGCGCATCAATTCCGGGCTGACGCGAAGCCCCCGCGCATGACGCGCATAGAGGAACGCGGCGCGCGGCTCAGGCACGACGCTGACATTCGGAAAGCCTGCGGATTCCAGCAACGCGGCGTATTGCTCCCGCCGCCCCTCGCCCCAGCCGGCAGGACAGCCGACGACCGTCCGCGCGACCTCCGCCATCAGCGCGGGCTGCACCCGCGTCAGCTCGGCGACAACGCCCTGCGCAAACGCACGCACATCCCCCGCCGCCGAGGAATCGACCAGATACCGCGATTTAAAGCGCACTTTGGCTTCCGCCGCGCCGTCCATGACGCTGGCGGCTTCGCCGATGACGATGCGTCCGCCCTTTACGCCGACGGCGGAAAGCAGGCTCGTTTTGCCGCAGAGCGGAATCACCCGCGGCTCAACCGTCGAATCTTCATCCAGAAGGGTCACGGCGCTTTCGCCGTCGCCCAAGTCAAAGCCCAGTATCTTCACGCCTTACACCTCCCCGACAGCAACCGCCGCGACGCCGCGGCGCACCAGCTCGCCATCGCGCACAAGAGCCGGACGCACCGTCCGCGCGCCGCTTCTGGCGGGCAGCACATCAAACAAAGCAGCGTGCTGCGGGTCGTAGAAAACGCTCTCCACGCCGAGCATCCGCAGATACTGCTCCGCCTGATCCAGACTGCGAAGTGCCAAATCCTGCCGACCGGAAGCCCGCGCTTCCATCATCGCGGAAAGCAGCTCCAGCATAGCGTCGTCCGCTGTGCCGGAAAGCCGCGCCACGCCGCGGTCCTCCTCCAAAAGAGCCAAATCCGCCGCGCACATGTCCGCCGCCTGACAGATTTCGCCGACCCTGCGCACCATGTCGTCCGCATCCAAGCAGACGACGGCTTCCGCGTGCGCGGTTTCCTTCGGCATATCCTCCCGGTTCGAGCCGCCGCCCATAAGCATCAGCAGCGCGCCGAGTGCCTGCGCCAGCGCAAATGTCATTTTGCCCTCAATGGCTTCATAGACAGCCAATGCCGCCAAAATCAATGCGCCCGCGCCCAACGCACCGCGCCTGAGCTTTTTCGCCTTGTCCGGCTGCTGCTCCCGGCTTTCTTCGAGGACGAGCTTTCCCTCCGCACGTGCAGCGCGAAGGCAGTCGGGCATCCGCTTGGCGAGAGCCATGACCGCCTGCTGTCTTTGGCGGGCAAAATCGTCCTGTTCATCCTGCGCCAAATCACAGGCAATCTGCTCAAGCGTCATCGTCGCGGCAGATACCGCCTGCGTCATGTCCTGCGCGGCTTCAAGCTGCTCACGCAGAGATTCTTTTCTGTTTTCAAAAGCGGCGACTGCGTTCATATGCGTCCCCCGTTTCGACTAAATTTAGAATTTTTCGATCAGCTTCATTGTACCCGCGGCGGCGGGCTTTGTCAATTGACCGCGAATATGGTATACTGAGCGGAAGGACGATTGGGGCTTTGCCCCAAACCCCACAAGGGAACTGAGTTCCCTTGACCTTC
>URJN01000150.1 GCA_900548125.1 uncultured Eubacteriales bacterium | reverse complement strand
AGCAACTAACCGACCGATAGTCTGATTAAAAATACGAACTATCAAATCCTGTTTGCATTTGATTATTCGCATTTTTAGTTTTGAGCTTCTGCATGATTCCTTTGACAGAATCGAATTCCCTGCAAGCTATTTCCCATTTTTTCAGATGTTCCGTCAGAAATAGGCAAAATCCGACACTGCACCGCGTCATATTCTTTCATATTTGGGGTATATCCGCGTATTCTCCTTTTTCTCTCACGAAGGGCAAACGTTCGCGCAAACATTTTTTCCTTTTTTAAATCCATACCGCCCTTGACGCTCCCCGACTTTCATGATAAGATGGTCATCAGCAGTGTTTCTAAATATTGTGGTCATCCATTTGCCAGATACACTATATATTGTGGTCATTCTGATTATTTCAACAAGAGAGGGGCGTGTGTGTCGATGTACATCATCAAAAAGGACGGCACAAAAGAGCCTTTTAACGTTCAAAAAGTCGTCGCCGCCGTCAACAAGAGCGCCGAGCGCGTACTCTATACCTTTACGCCTGATGAGCTGGATTTTATCTGCCGCTTTGTCACAGAGAAGTGCGAAGCGCTAAGCTGCGAAGGCATCCGCATCGCGCAGATGCATAATATCGTCGAAGGCGCATTGGACGCAATCAACCATGAGGTTGCCACGTCCTACCGCAACTACCGCAACTACAAAACGGACTTCGTACAGATGCTCGACACGGTCTATAAGAAATCGCAGTCGATTATGTACATCGGCGATAAGGAGAATTCCAACGCGGACAGCGCGCTGGTTTCCACGCGCCGCAGTCTGATTTTCAATCAGCTCAACAAGCAGCTCTATCAGAAATTCTTTCTGACGGTCGAGGAGCTTCAGGCTCAGCATGACGGATATATCTATATCCATGATATGTCCGCCCGCCGCGACACGATGAATTGCTGTCTGTTCGACGTCGGAACCGTTCTGCGCGGCGGCTTTGAGATGGGCAATCTCTGGTATAACGAGCCCAAGACGCTGAACGTCGCCTTTGACGTCATCGGCGATATCGTGCTTTCAGCCGCCAGCCAGCAGTACGGCGGCTTTACGGTGTCCTGCGTCGATCAGCTGCTGGACAAGTATGCGGAAGCCAGCTATGTCATGTTCTATGACCGCTACCGCTCTCTGGGGCTTTCTGACGAACGTGCGCAGGAAGAAGCGATGAAGGACATCGTCAATGACTTTGAGCAGGGCTTCCAGGGCTGGGAATACAAGTTTAACACCGTCGCATCCAGCCGCGGCGATTATCCCTTTATCACCATGACGCTCGGCTTGGGACAAACGCGCATGGCGAAACTCGCCAGCAAGCTCTTCCTGAAGGTTCACGCAGGCGGTCAGGGCAAGAAGAACAACAAAAAGCCCGTCCTCTTCCCCAAGCTCGTCTTTCTCTATGACGAAAACCTGCATGGTCCGGGCAAGCCGCTGGAAGACGTCTTTGAGGCGGGCATCGACTGCTCCTCCAAGACGATGTATCCGGATTGGCTCAGTCTGACCGGAGAAGGATACGTCGCGTCGATGTATAAAAAGTACGGCGCGGTCATCAGCCCGATGGGCTGCCGCGCATTCCTCTCCCCGTGGTACGAGCGTGGCGGCATGGAACCTGCTGACGAAAACGATAAACCCGTCTTTGTCGGGCGTTTCAATATCGGCGCAGTATCGCTGCATCTGCCGCTTATCCTCGCCAAGGCACGCAAGGAAAGCCGCGATTTCTATGAGGTGCTGGATTATTATCTGGAGCTGATCCGCCGCCTTCATATCCGTACCTATGCCTATCTGGGTGAAATGCGCGCAAGCACCAATCCGCTGGCGTATTGCGAGGGCGGCTTCTACGGCGGTCATCTGGGTCTGTACGATAAGATTAAGCCGATTCTCAAGACAGCGACCGCATCCTTTGGCTATACAGCACTCAATGAGCTTCAGGAGCTTTACAACGGCAAGAGCATCTATGAAGACGGTCAGTTTGCGCTGGAAGTCATGCAGCATATCAACGAAAAGGTCAACCAGTTCAAAAAGGAAGACGGCAATCTCTATGCCATTTACGGAACGCCCGCCGAAAGTCTCTGCGGCTTGCAGATTGAGCAGTTCCGCAACCTGTACGGCATCGTTGAAAACGTGTCTGACCGTCCGTATGTATCCAATTCCTTCCACTGCCATGTAACCGAGGACATCACGCCGATTGAGAAGCAGAACAGCGAAGCCCGCTTCTGGAATCTCTCCAACGGCGGCAAGATTCAGTACGTCCGCTATCCGGTCAGCTACAACAAAGAAGCCATCCGCACGCTCATCCGCCGCGCCATGAAGATGGGGCTTTATGAGGGCGTCAACCTCTCGCTCGCCTACTGCGACGACTGTGGCTATCAGCAGCTGGAAATGGATGTCTGCCCGAAATGCGGCAGCACAAATCTGACGAAGATTGACCGCATGAACGGCGATCTTTCCTATTCCCGCGTGCATGGCGAAAGCCGCCTGAACGACGCAAAAATGGCTGAAATTGCGGAAAGAAAGAGTATGTAACATGAATTACCACAATATTACGATGGATGATATGCTCAATGGCGATGGGCTGCGAACCGTTCTCTGGGTGTCGGGCTGTGCGCATCATTGCCGCGGCTGCCAGAATCCGCAGACATGGAACCCGCAGAGCGGCATTCCCTTTGATGACGCGGCAAAGGAGGAGCTTTTTTCCAACCTCTCCCGCGACTACATCAACGGCGTGACCTTTTCCGGCGGCGATCCTCTCTGTTCGGGAAACAGGGAAACCGTCGGTCAGCTCATCACGGAAATTCATGAGCGTTTTCCGCAAAAGACGATTTGGCTGTACACAGGTGATTTGTTCGAGAGCTTCCGAAACGAGCTTCCCTTCCTGCCCTTCATCGACGTGATTGTAGACGGTCCGTATGTCGAGGAGCTTCGCGATGTCAAGCTGCATTGGAAGGGAAGCAAAAATCAGCGCGTCATCGACGTGCATCAGACGCTTGAGAGCGGAAAAATCGTTTTGTGGGCGTAATTCATCCCAATCAGCAAAGGAGTGTTCCCCTTTTATGGTTCGCATTGCCCGATTTGAAAAAGTATCTGTCCGACGCTTTGTCGCAGATTGGTGCGCAACGTTCCCCCAGCAGTCCATCGAGCAGGCAGTCGCCGCCTATGAGCGCATCCGTCTGCCGGAACGCGCAACAAGCGGTTCCGCGGGATATGACTTCTTTGCGCCTGTCGGCTTTGAGCTTGGCGCAGGCGAAGGCATTAAGATCCCCACGGGCGTCCGCGCTTTGATTGAGGATGGCTGGGTGCTGTCCATCTATCCGCGCAGCGGCTTGGGTTTCAAATACCGCTTCCAGCTCGATAATTCCGTCGGCATCATTGACAGCGATTACGCCCGTTCGGACAACGAAGGACATATCTTCATGCGCATGACCAACGACAACCGCGAGGGAAAGAGTCTGCTTGTCCCTGCCGGAACAGCGTTTGCGCAGGGTATCTTCCTGCCTTTCGGCATCACGGTAGACGATGATGCGCAGGGCATCCGTAACGGCGGCTTGGGTTCGACCACCGGCCGCTGAGCCTAACGGCATCTCATCAGGAGGTTGTTATGTCTTTTTCCGCTGTTTCGTATCCGGAGGACAAAGCAGAACGCTACGAAGTCCTTCTTGCGCAGGCTGTTGCTCTGCTGGACGATACGCTCAATCCGATTGCAAACCTCGCTAACATCGCCGCGCTTCTCTATGACGCGCTCGGTACAATCAACTGGTGCGGTTTTTACCTGATGGATGACGGTGCGCTGACGCTCGCTCCCTTCTGCGGGCTTCCCGCCTGTACGCGCATCCCGATTGAACGCGGCGTATGCGGAACAGCGGCGCAGACGGGCACGATTCAGCGTGTTGGCGATGTACACGCCTTCCCCGGTCACATTGCCTGCGACAGTGCATCGCAAAGCGAGATTGTTGTTCCGATTCATCAGAATGGGCACGTCATCGGCGTTCTGGATATCGACAGTCCTGCTCTGTCCCGCTTTGACGAAACGGATGAGCTGTATCTCGTCCAGCTCGTTCGCCACATTCAAAATGCTTGCCGCTTCGACCAAACGGCATATCGGATTTGAATTCCAATCTAACAGATATAAACGTAGCCATCACTCGCTTTGGAAGTGATGGCTCCTTAATGTATTCAAGCGTATTCAGGCACTCAGCTCTGCCTTTTCCTCTTTGGCTACGGGCGTAACGATATTATGAATCCAGACGCCCTTCTTGACCAGAACAAAGCCGATGAAAACCTTAATCATCTCCAGTGCCTGCACGCAGAAATACAGCGGTACAATGTCCATATTGGTCTTATAAGCAAGCACCCACGCCACCGAAACATTGACTCCCCATGTAAATACGCTGTCAAAGAAAAACGTAATCATGGTTCTGCCGCCCGACCTGAGCGTAAAATAACAGCAATGTGAGAACGAATACGCAGGCATAAAGACCGCCACGACATAGAGCAGCTTGGTCGCAATCGCCCGAACATGCGGTTCTGTGTTGTAAATCTCCGGAATGACCGGCGCGAGCAGGGCGAGCATCGTACCCATAATCAGGTTCGACCCGACCGCCAGCACCATCAGCCGCCAAGTACAATTCTTAGCGCGCTCGACATCATCCGCACCAAGTGCCTGACCGACCATGATTGCTACTGCATTGCCCATTGACAGGAACACAACCTTGAACAGATTGCTGACGGTTGAAGCGATATTGCTCGCCGCCACAACATCCAGCCCTCGGACAGAATAGCATTGCAGCAGAACTGCCATGCCCAACGACCACAGGAATTCATTGACCAGCAGCGGCATACCGCGCACAAACACGCTTTTGAGCAGCGGCATCGGCACGCACAATTTGCGATAAGCACCCAGTATGAACGGAAAACGGCTCGACTTGGCATGCGTATAGACGATGATAATCGTCGTTTCGACATAGCGGGAAAGCACCGTTGCAATGGCAGCACCTGTCACGCCCAGCTCCGGAAAACCGCATTTGCCGAAAATCAGGAAGTAGTTAAAGACCAGATTGATTAAAATCGCTACGACACTGGCAAACATCGGCAGGCGCGTCTCGCCCACCTCGCGCAGTGTGCTGGCATAGACCTGCGACACAGCAAAAGGCAGAAGCCCCCACAGCATGACGTACAGATAATCAAGACTGTACGTCAGCGTCGCGGCTGCATCTGCACTGGCCGTTCCCTCCGCCAGATACAGTCCGATGAGCTTTTTCGGAAAACCCAGAAAAACGCCCAAAGCGCACACAAACATCGCAAGCGCAATCATCCACTTGATTCGGAAGCAGTCGCGCACGCCTCGGTCATCCTCCGCGCCCGCATATTGCGTCGCAAAGATGCCTGCTCCCGCCAGACCGCCGAAGATACAAAGGTTGAACACGAACAACAGCTGATTGACGATGGCAACCGCGGACATTTGCAGCGTGCCGACGCGCCCGACCATCACGTTATCCAGCAGACTGACGACATTGGAAACCGTATTCTGAATGATAATCGGCACGACGACCGCTACCACTTCGGCATAAAACGCTTTATCGCCAATCAATCTCTCGCGCAGCTTCGCGCCTTTTGTTTGACCCCTATTCATTTTCCTTTTCCCCTCATATTTCTTTCTGACAATATAACACATTCTGTCTGAATTGTAAAGAAGAATGACCGCATCATTTCAGTTATCCTGAATCCTTAAAAACATGC
>URJN01000149.1 GCA_900548125.1 uncultured Eubacteriales bacterium | reverse complement strand
GTCAAAAAGCGCATGCAATTTTCGCTTTCTCACCCGTTTCTTATTTTATTTTGTCATTAAATCGGCATAGGGTAATATTTCCATGATACCGCTTAACATGATAAAGGAGCGAATCGTTTTCAGACTCGCTCCTCTGCCTTTTCAGTTGGAAAACCGCTTTTACTTGCTTTCCCTCTCTGCTTCTGCCAGACCGATTTCAACAAACGTCTGCATCTGCGCGATGTTATAGTAGTATTCCTCACCGACGCCGCGGTCATGGCTGCCATGCGCAAGCACGGTCAGCAGTACCGGATGACGCTCATCGGCGTCATGCTGCAAGCGAATCGCAAACTTCTTGCCGTGATACGGCGGCACATTGTTGTCGTTTTCGCCCGTCTGAACCAGCAGACGCGGGTAAAGCGTGCCGGGCTTGATGTTGTGATACGGCGAATAAGACAGCATATACTTCAGCGTTTCCTCGTTTTCAAGCGGATCGCCGTACTCGGTGACATACATCATGCCGCGATCGTCATTGCGGAAGCGAATCATATCCGTATGCGGAACAGACGCGATTACCGTGCCAAACAGATCCGGACGCAGCGTGGAGATTGCCGCCATCAGCAGACCGCCGTTGCTCGCGCCGTTGGCGACGATTTTTGCCGGACGGGTATATCCCTGCTCAACCAGCCATTCGGCAATGTCGATGAAGTCATAGAAGGCATTCTTCTTATTCAGCTTCATGCCCGCCTCGTGCCACTTCGTGCCATATTCTCCGCCTCCGCGCAGGATGCAGTGGGCATAAATGCGCCCCTTCCGCGCCCATTCGACGATATCGTAGCCCGACATGTTCTCCGGCATCGGGCTGAGAATATTGAAATATCCGCCGTAGCCATACATGAGCGTCGGCGTGTTGCCGTCCTTAACGAGATCCTTTTTGTGTACCAGATACACCAGAATACGCTCGCCGTCGCGCGCCTTCAGGAAGCATTGCGACACGGCAATGTCGCTCGTATCGCGATCCTCTTCCTTGTCGATGACGGTCAGCTCAAAGGTATGCACATTCAGCTTGAGCAGAACCGGCTTCATGGTGAAGCTCTGGAAGCCGAAGAAGATGTTCCCCTCGTCGGAAACCTCCATCGTGCCACCGGTGCTGATTGCGCCGTACTCGCTGGGCATGGCAATCTCGCGCAGCTTCTTGCCCTCAAAGGAATACAGTGCCATCTCCGAGCAGGCGTTGCGGCTATGTACGGCAAGGATGCCCTCATCCGTCAAGCCGATGCTCTCCAGCGACGCATCCGTTTCCGCCAGCGCGACGGCAAAGCCATCGACCAGCGCACCTTCCCGCTCGACGTCTTTAGCGGCGATGGACAGCACATGACCCATCGGTGCATTCTCGTCCGTGCTGAAATAGCAGCGTCCGTTCTTTTCGCCGATATACTCAAAGAATCCCTTGCCGCTGCTCAGGCGGGTCGCCTTGCCCTCGCTGTTCAGATACAACATAAGCGTATCGCCGTAATTGACCTTGACGCCGAGGAAGCATCCGCCTTTCGGCGCGGGGCTTACGCCGATAAAGACCGCGTTATCCGGATAAACGTACAGCGTATGGTTCACTTCGCTTTGCCAATCAAAGCGATGCACGCGGTTGATGTTCCGGTTGTTCTGCGTATCGACGACCGCACTGGAATAGAGAACGCCCTCGCCGTCCTCAGACCAGTTGAAGCCGAACACGTCGTCCAGCTCGGCAATCACGCGCTTGGCATTGGCGTCATACACCACGATGCAGCAGCGCGGCGCGCCGTGCTTCACGCCCATGATTGCGTAAATGCCGGCGTGCGTCGGGCAGGGCTTTGCGCTGTAAACGTGCATGCGGTCATCCATCATGGCGTCATTCATCAGCACGCCGCTGACCTGATCGTTTTCGTCCAGCGTAACGATGTCGTGCATGCCGCCGTCGAGTTTGCGACTGGCACAGCGGCAGCCGCAAGCCTCCTGCACGCCGGAAAGCGCATGATGCACCGGCTTTTCGCGCAGACGCTTTTCGACCTCCTGCCAATGGAACTCAGGCTGATTATCAAAGAACGCCTTGGTATATGCGTTCTCCTGCGCAACGATATCCAGCACTTCGGGGGCTTTCTTGTTTTCCAGATAGCGATACGGATCCTCAATCGTCACACCAAAGTAGGTATCTTTGACATCGGTACGCGGAACCTTCGGATAATTACGCATAGTGTCCTCCTTTTATTGGTCTGCCGCCCAAACCCGCCTGAAGGATTCTATCCCTCAGACTCCCTTCTTCGCTTCGCGGCGGTTTCAATCTGTTCGTCAGCTGTCACAGCGCAACGGTGCAGCTTTTTGTTTACATTCTGAGCTGTCGCAGTATGGCAGCGTAGTGTGAAATCCAAGAGCTTCGGGTTCTTGGCGGGGTTTTAGATCAAAGTCACAATTGTTTTCCTTATGGCTTCTTGTATACTACGTTGCCGTCGATAAGGGTCATTTCGACCTGTGCCTTCGGCACAACGCAGGGCATCGCGTCAAATACGACGATATCCGCATCCATGCCCGGGCGCAGCATGCCGATTCGATCCTCTAAGCCGAGCATCTTCGCCGGATTGACCGTCAGCATTCTCAGCGCACGGATCGGATCCATGCCTGCCCGCACGCACTCGCCGACCTGATTGACCAACATCTGAGAGCCGGAGAGCAGCGCGTCGGTCATCATCGCCGTATTCACGCCCGCGTCATCGAGCATTTTCATCGCGTCAAAGTCCACCTTGCAGCCTTCGCCCGGGAACAGACCGATATAGATCGGGCCGTAAATGACGCCCTTGACATGCGGATTGCTCGCCAGCTCCTCCACAAAGTCGGAAGCACCGAGCGCGTGATCCAGCGTCACGTCAATATCGAATTCGTCCGCGATTTCAAGCACGGTCATCATGTCCTGCTGATAGGAATGCACCTTGAGCGGAATCCGATGCTCCATGACCGGAATGCCGTGTTCCATCGCCTGGTCATACGGCGGCATCTTCTCCGGATCACCCGCCGCATCCGCCTTTTTCTTCATATACGCCTTGACCTTGGTCAGGTAATCGCGGAGCGTCTGCGCAATGCCCATTCGGGACATCGGGCAGCGGTTCTTTCCGTTGTAAACGCCCTTGGGATTGATGCCCATCGCCGCTTTGAGCGCGACCGGATTGGCGATGGTCTGCTCTGCCAGCCCCTTGCCCGCCGACTTGATGGCAATGCCGTAACCGCCGACCACGTTGCCGCTTCCCGGAATGACGCAGTTCGTCGTGATGCCGTATTCGCAGGCAATCTTGAACCCGATGTTGTTCGGGTCGATGGCGTAGTATGCGTTCAACTCAGCCGTCACGGGGTTGGTCAGCTCGTTGATATCGCCTCCACCCTCGCCGTTTTCCGGAAAGTTGCTGCGATGCGCATGCGCGTCGATCATGCCCGGCATGACGATTTTGCCCTTCATATCCAGCACTTCGCAGTCCTTTTCCGGCAGATTAACGCCAATCTCCACGATTTTTCCGCCGTCAATCAGCACATCGCCCTGCTCAATGATGCCCTCATCCGCCATCGTCAGAACGGTTCCGTTTTTCAGCAGTAGCATTTGATTTCATCCCCTTCCTGATAGACGGTCTTGCCCGCAATCATCGTCTGAAGCACCCGCGCGCGGAAATCGCTGAGCGGATTCATGCTCCACACGACCAAATCGGCACGCTTGCCAACCTCGATGCTGCCGGTCATCTCGTCGATGCCCAGCATGCGCGCCGGCTCGCTCGTCATCATCGAAAGCACCTTTTCCTCGTCGTCGATGTGCTTGGTCAGCTCCATGCCCTCCCAAAGCACCCACTCGCGGCTGTAGCTTCCGGCGGTCTTTCCGCATACGGCGATGCGCATGCCCTTATCCACCAACGCCTTGATGATTCGATAATCCTTGTGCATGCTGCGCGGATCATAATCTCCGCCGGCAAAGCCGTCGATAAAGGAGACGCGCTCGGGATCAAGCGTCAGGTCAAGCTCGCTCAAACCCGCCATCATCGTGAAGATGACCTTCATCTTCTCATACGGCTTAACGATCTCCATCACCAGCTGACGGCTGTTAGCGTCGTCGCAGGAAATCATCATCGGCATTTCGCCGTCAATCGCCATGCGGATCGCCGCCAGCTTTTCATCCGGCTCGACGCCCTCCTTTTCGGGGTCATACTCCGCCGCTTTGCGCAGGTTGCTCTCCAGCAGATGGAACATGCCCATCAGCGTCGTCGGCATCACATTGCGCCCGCCGTATACGCGCTTGACCTCTTTGGACACGCTGCATTTCATCGCAACGCCGCGGCGCAGGCACATGCGATAGCCGTTGATGCCGTCGGTAACGAACGCCGCCGCCTGACCGCCGAATACATTGTTATCCGACGGCGCAACGCCGCACGCGGTAATGCCGTAAGCCGGAAGCTGCTGAACGGAAGCAGCGCGTCCGTTGAACGCGTAAACCACGTCCATCTCCGGCGTGACCGGATCGGATTTTTCATCGTTATCGTCGCTGGACGGACGAATCTCATACGGCGTTCCGTTGATGCCCCACTTGCTGAGCGTATCAATAAAGCCCGGCAGCACATGCTTGCCCGCCAAATCGACGCCATCACCCTCGATATGCTCCGCAACCTCGGCAATCTTTCCATCTTCAATGCGCAGGTCACCGACAAACGCATGACCCAGACCGTCATGAATCATGGCATTTTTGTAAATCATCGTAATCCCTCCATCATTTGATATCAAAGAACGATTTTGGGGCTTTGCCCCAAACCCTACAAGGGAACTGAGTTTCCTTGACCTTCCGCTTTGCTTCGCGGCGGTTTCAATATGCCTGTCATCAGCTGTCGCAACGCGACAACGTAGTAGGAAATCCAAGAGCCTCAGGTTCTTGACGGGGTTTGGGTCAGTGTTCCACTCGTCCTCACACCCAACAAAAAAACGGGGCTGCAAAAACAGCCCCGTCGGTCAAAAGACCACCGTTGTCAAAACGCTCAGCGCGACGAGCACAACTGCCGTCAGCAGCGGCTCTCCTGCCGAGGGAATGACCTTCGGCTGTTTCAAATAATCCACATAGGACGGCATCGGCTCCATCGCCGGCGCGTTCTTTCTCGTCGCTTCCATATGGTGAATGAGCTTTTTGTATCCATAAACCGTAAAGTCAAACAGCCCCATCCAGCGAACAAGATTCCAGCAGCCGATGACCAGAAAGAGCAGACCGGCGAGAAAGTATGGGCTGCTGAGCATGTAGTAGGTGTTGCACAGGGCGTTAGCGAAGATATCCTTGCAGACTTAAGAGCAAACTTCGAAGGCGAGTGCTCTGAAGTTGGTATGTATCTGGCAATGGCAAGAGTTGCTCACAGAGAAGGATATCCGGAAATCGGATTATACTGGGAGAAAGCAGCTTACGAAGAAGCTGGGCATGCTGCAAAATTCGCAGAATTACTTGGTGAAGTTGTAACAGACAGCACAAAGAAAAACCTTGAAATGCGTGTAGATGCTGAGCATGGCGCAACAGAAGGAAAATTTGACCTTGCAAAACGTGCAAAAGCTGCAAACTTAGATGCAATCCATGATACCGTTCATGAGATGGCAAGAGACGAAGCAAGACACGGAAAAGCATTCGAAGGACTGCTTAAGAGATACTTTGGCTAAGCTACAAGCCGAGCAGGATAAAAAGAAAAGCAAGTCGGGAGGGAATTTATTCACTCCCCGACTTGCTTTTCTTTTTAGACGTG
>URJN01000148.1 GCA_900548125.1 uncultured Eubacteriales bacterium | reverse complement strand
AAACTATTCTATGGCTTTGAGAAAGGCACTCCTTTCTTCGAATACTCTTTCAGGTCAGTCGCCGACTATATTGACGATGATAACAATCGGAGAATACAAACTAAAACAAATTGGATGTCTCCTTCTGAATTCAGGAAAGCACCCATGATGGCAATCTGATTATTCAATTTCGAGTCAGTGTCCAAAAAACTGGGCACATATCATTCTGAGCAGGTTTTATTGGCATTTTTCTGCTTGTCTGCCGAATCCTGACAGTCGTTTAATCACATGGCACGCACCAGACAGGAATCCGTGCCAAGAATGGGCGACTGGGACTAACGTATAAAGAGCGTATCCCTAATCAGATGCTCCAGATTCTTGAGTGCCTCAAGGAAGATGATGTCATATACCCTGATGACAGCGTGGAACAAGCTTGACATCCGTCCCTGCAGCTCTCGACGGGCGCCCTCCGTCACCGAAGCCGGCACGATTCACCCGCGTATACAACTCGAAGAAAGTTTAACCCTGAAGTGTTTCGTAGAATTCTCCGTCAAGCACATAGGCGACTGCACCGTCCTTTTTGTCAGTAAATTACAGCTTAACCGACCAACCAGTATTTGCTTATCGACAACCGTATGTGTTTGGGTGTATCATGATAGCAGTTCGTTACAGCCTGCGCCTATCGCAAGCGAAGATGAGCGGTATAGGGAACGGTGGGGCACGCGATGACAGATTGGGCTTTGGCGTATCAGCCGTCCGTCAGGTTTCGCTTCGCGTTGGGGAACGATTGGGCTGCCGCCCAAACCTGCCTGAGGGAATTCTTCCCTCAGACTCCCATCTCCGCTTCGCGCCGGTTTTAAGCGGTTTCACTTCAATATGCTTTTCTTTCCGATCACAAAAAAGAAACCCGGAAGCAATCTCCCGGGAATTTCTTTTTAGCCTTCAACAGCTTCCTTGAGCGCCTTGCCCGGCTTGAACATCGGAGAACGGCGCGCGCCGATCTGGATTTCCTCACCGGTCTTGGGGTTGCGTGCCTTACGAGCCGGACGCTCTTTAACTTCAAAAGCACCAAAGCCGACGATCTGAACCTTCTCGCCGTTCTTCAGGCTCTCAGCCACGATATCGCTCATCGCGCAGAGAGCAGCCTCGGCATCCTTACGGGTCAGACCCGCTTTTGCGGCAATCGCCGCGCTCAATTCATTCTTATTCATGGTACCCAAAATCCTCCTTAACGTCACTGTGTTTTTGACGTGTTTGTCAGCATCAATCGCACATCATGGCGATTACAACATATTCTACATGGTTTCCCTCTTTCCTGCAAGAGGAAACCGATTTTTTATAAAAATTTTATGGGAATTACAAGTCTTTTTCGTCTTTTACGCGAATAGACTCGATGCGTCTGGCTGTCGCGGCGCGAAGTGCGGTTTCCGCGTCCAGCCCCTGTGCTTCGGCAAGCGCACAGAGGCTTTCGAGCATATCGCCCAGCAGCTTTTCCTTCTCCTCTTTTCCGCCGTCCTTCTGCCCCGCAATGGACTCGATGCGGGCAAGAAGCTCGCCTTCATCCAGCTTTTTTCCTTCCGCCCCTGCTTCTCTGCGGACGACCTTCTGCGCGCGCATCAGCCCCGGCAGTGCCGTAGACACATCCATCACGCGCTCCAATGCCGTCTGCTCGCCGCGCTCCTTCTTCTTGGCGTTTTCCCATACGGAAACGACCGCCTGCGCATCCTCTGCCTTCGCACGACCGAAAACATGCTCATGGCGGGTAATCATCTTATGCGCCGCCATGCTGGTCACGTCCCGATCCGTGAACGCGCGATGCTCCGCGCCGATACAGCTATTGAGCACCACCTGAAGCAGCACGTCGCCCAGCTCGTCCGCCATCTTCATCGGGTCATCGCCGTCCATCGCCTCTGCCGCTTCGCAGGCTTCCTCAATCATATACTGGCGCAGGGTATGATGCGTCTGCGCACGATCCCACGGACAGCCGCCGGGCGCACGCAGTCGGGTCACCACCTGCACAAAGTCCTCATAGGACGCGCGGCTTCTGTCAAACACGCTGACCGCCGGCACAAGCACCGCCGTCCGATGATCATACTTTTCCTGTCGATCCAGCTCGCAAAGCTCAATCGCCCGCGCCTTCGGGCAAAGCTCAGCCGCGTTTTCAAGGAAATAGACCGTCGTTTCATCGTCCAGCAAATCGCCGAGCCACAGCTTCACATCCGACGCCAGATAGCGGTTATCCAGCTCCGTAATCACCTGCGGCTGATCCGCCTGCATGCGCATATCCAGTGCGGAAAGCGCGGTCAGCGTCCGCAGGTTCTCGGTATTGACCCCAAAGGGAATCACCGCGCACGCCGCTGCATCCGCCAGCGTCATGCCCGACAGCACGCAAAGCTCCACGTCCTCCGGCAGCTTCTGCGCCAGCAGGCGCACCGTCGCGTCATTCTGCGGTTCGCTGACGGCGTAGCAGAGCGTTTCTTCCTGCCGCGCCAGCTCGATGATTTTCTTGACCGCAAGCTCGCAAAGCTCGTCAAAATCCTCTGTCTGCTCATACAGCGCATCCAGTGTTTCAAAGGCAATGCCCTCGCTTTTCAGCCTGTCTGACACGCCGTGTATCGCCGTGCGCAGAAGCAGGCGCGGCGCGGCTTTCAGCGCATCGTAAACGCCGCAGGCGAGCATATCTCCGCTGTCCGGTCCAAGCGCCGCCACGGTTATGGTGTGCTTTTTCATGCCTCGCTATCCGCCTTGTTCAGCACGCTCTCGATGATAAAGCGCGGACGACGCTTCGTCTCGTTATAGATTTTGCCGATATACTCGCCAACAACGCCCAGACCCAGCAGCTGGATGCCGCCGATGAGCCAGATGGAGCCCATCAGGCTCGTCCAGCCGACGGAGGTATGACCCGCAATCTTGGCGATGAGCGCATAGAGCAGCATGATGATGCTGACGATGAACACGACCACGCCCGTCGAGAACACCAGTCTGATCGGCTTGACTGAGAAGCTGGTGATGCCGTCGGCGGCAAAGGCAATCATCTTCTTGAGCGGATACTTGCTCTCGCCCGCGAAACGCTCAGCGCGTTCGTAGGTTACGGTCGTCCACTTATAGCCGATTTGCGGAACGATGCCGCGCAGGAAGAGGTTGACCTCCGTGAACTCGGCAAGCCCTTCGACGGCGCGGCGGCTCATCAGGCGGTAATCCGCATGGTTGAACACGATATCTACGCCCAAGGCCTTCATGACCTTATAGAAGCCCTCGGCGGTAAAACGCTTGAAGAAGGTATCCGTATCGCGCTTGCTGCGCACGCCGTACACGACATCGTAGCCCTTGTGATAGTCATCGACCATCTCATCTACCGCGTTAATATCGTCCTGAAGGTCTGCGTCCATGGAGACAATCATATCCGCGTAATTCACCGCAGTCAGCAGACCCGCCAGCAGCGCATTCTGATGGCCGCGGTTGCGGGAAAGGTTGACGCCGGAGAACATATCCGGCTCCTTTTCGTGAAGCTCGCTGATGATCTGCCAGGTGTTATCGCTGGAGCCGTCGTTGACAAACATCACGCGGCTCTTTTCGCCGATTTTGCCCTCCCGCTTGAGCTGATTCATCTTCTCGCGCAGGCGTTTGCTCGTCTCCGGCAGAACCTCCTGCTCCTTATAGCAGGGAACGACAATATAAAGCGTATTTTGCTGATTCATGGGTAATCCCTCTCTCTTATCTGTCCTGCGGGTTTGCGCCCTGCGTCAGCAGGCTGTCGCGCAGAGCCGCCAATTCGCTTGCGCTTCTTGAAAGCGCAGCCGCCGCGCCGCTGAGCATTTTATCCACCTGCACACACGCCTGATTATAGATGCTGTCCGCATCCTTTTCCGCGCGCTCGCGGGTTTCCACGGCATACGCCTGTGCGCGCCGCGTGATTTCGCTTTCGTCTACCATCTTCTGAGATTGCTGCTGTGCGCTGAAGATGATTTGCTCGGCGCGGGTGTTCGCGTCCTCAACGATTGCGGTCGCGTCCTCCTGCGCCTTCTGGCGAACCTGCCTGTCGTAGGCGTCCGCCTCATCGTGTACCTCCTGCTTAAAGCGGTTGGCTTCGTCCATCGTGGTCTTATAGCTCGTATCCGCTGTATCCGCGATTTTATCCGCCTCCGCCTTCGCTTCGGAAAGGATGCGCTCCTTTTCGTCCATGATTGCCTGCGCCTGCACGACAGTGTGCGGCAAAACGATGCGCAGCTGACCAATCAGGTCGATGATTTCGCCCGTATCGACAAAACTCAGCGTCTTGGACATGGGAACGCGGCGCGAGTCATTGATTCTGTTTTCAAGCTGATCGATGACCCGACGCGCCTGCGCGATGCTGTCGCCTGCCGGCTGACCGTATTCTTTGCGGACGGTTCTGGTTTCCTGCTGCTCGTCCATCTGGTCTTCCTCCCTTACCTCCGGAATATTTCTGCGATATCTACGTTTATTATCCATTTTACTCCATATATCCTCATCAATATGAATGATGGTTTGCGTTATCGTTTTGCCCTGTCGAGTGCCGCGAGGATTTCCGTCGCGGTTCCCTCCGGCACCATCGGGGTGATATCCCCGCCGAACGCCGCGACCTGACGGACGATGCTCGAAGAAATGCTGGCGCAGTTATCGCTGGTCGTCAAAAACAGCGTTTCTACCCCGCCGAGCTGGCGGTTAATCTGCGCCATCTGATATTCGGATTCAAAATCCCCAATCGGGCGCAGTCCGCGGACGACCGCCTGTGCGCCGACCTCATGGGCGCAGGTGATGAGCAATCCGCCGTGCGCCATGACCTGTACATTCGGAATATCTCGGCATGCCGTTTCCAGCAGCTTCACCCGAAGCGGCACATCCAGAAATCCACGCTTTTCCGGATTATGCATCACCGCAACGACCAACGTTGAGCAAAGTCCGGCAGCCCTGCGGATAACATCCAGATGACCGCGCGTGACGGGGTCAAAGCTGCCCGCGTAGAGCAGGGTATCCATTTACGCGCCTCCTCTCGATTTACTCGTCTTTTTCCTGCTGCGCACGGCGAACGAACGTGATTTCCGTATCGCCGTAATGCCGCAAATCAAATGCGTCGAAGCGTGCGTCCAGCATCGGCGCATGTCCCTTTCTATGCTCGACAACGAGCAGAAAAGCGTCGCTGAGCAATCCCTTTTCATAGAGTGCCGCGCACATTTCGCCGGTATTCTCCATTTTATAAGGCGGGTCGATAAAAACCACGTCAAACGCCGTTCCTTCGGCAGCCAAAGCGTCTATTGCCGCGTGATAATCTCTCGCAATCAGGCGGCATTTTTCACCGAGGCGTGTGGTTTCCATATTCTTACGGATTGCCGCGCATGCGGCACGATCCATATCAACCAGCACGGCTTCCCTTGCGCCGCGGCTGAGAGCCTCCAGCGAGAGTGCGCCCGTTCCGGCGAACAGGTCAAGCACGCGGGCGTCCTCAACATCCCAGCGAATGATATTAAACAGCGATTCACGCACATAATCCTGTGTCGGGCGTGTTTTTGCGCCGGCGGGTGCGACAATCGTCCGCCCACGTGCGTCTCCACCGATGATTCTCATGTTGATTCTCCTAAGAGTACGAAGATACGTTCAGGCGTTGGGCAGGCGGGGTAGGGAACGTTGGGGCTCTGCCCCAAACCCCGGCAGGGAACTGAGTTCCCTGCACCCTCCGCTGCGCTGTCGCTTTGCGACAGCTGATGTGAAGCCTTTTCTGCCGCTTTGAAGCGAAGATAGGAGTTTAAGCCTTCTCTACC
>URJN01000147.1 GCA_900548125.1 uncultured Eubacteriales bacterium | reverse complement strand
CTTCTGGCGATTTTCCGCATGTTCAGCAAGGATCGCTACCGTCGGGCGCACGAAAACCAGGTGTATCTGGAAAAGACGCAGAAGGTTCGCCGCGCGGCGACGGAATGGGTCAACAGGGTGAAGAACAGCAGGAAGTATCATTACTACACCTGCCCGAAGTGCAAACAGCGTCTGCGCGTGCCGCGCGGCGTCGGAAATATCACCATCACCTGCAAACAGTGCGGCACAAAATTCGATAAGAAAGCGTAAACTGCCAAAGAGGGCTGTCAGGGAATTGCATACCTGACAGCCCTCTTTCTTGCTTCGCGCGTACAGCACGCTTTTTATCAGAGAGCAGTATAAACAGAAATCGGAGGAATGATATGAAAGGACTTTTTTCAAGACGCAACGCATGGATGCTGGCGGCGGTGCTGGTGATATTGGGCGTGAGCTGTGCGTTTGGGCTGAGCAGGGGGCAAAAGACCATGCTTGCGAAGCTGCCCGCGATGCGGCAAAATGCCGAACGGGACAGCATGTTGATCACCGCGCAGGCGACGGAGGACATGCGCACGCTGAAGGGCAATATGCAGCTGACGACGACGAACAGAACGGGCGGGGAGCTGACCGAGCTGGTCTTTCGCCTGTATGCGAACGGCGTTCGGAAGGGAAGCATGGTCGTATCCGAAATGACCATCGACGGGAAAGAAACGTCGTTTGCGCCGGATGCGGACGACCCGTCCGTGCTTCGCGTGCCGTATGCGCTTAAAAGCGGCGACATGGCGGACATTTCCCTTCATTTTGCGCTGACCATTCCGCGAGGGGAGAGCGAAATCGCCCGGACGGACGACAGTGCGCTGCTCATCGGTGCGCTTCCGATGCCGGCGATGTGGGAAAACGGCGCGTGGCGGACGGATGCTTACGACGCGCTTGCCGAAACGAGCTACGCGCAGCCTGTCGATATCCAGATGGCATTGACTGTTCCGGAGAAGGTCAAAGCCGCGTTTGGCGGCGCATGGACGGCTGAACAGCAAAACGGCGACGGAACGAAGACGCTGACGATGCAGCTTGAAGGCGCGCGCGACATCTCCCTTGCCATGCGCGCGGGAGGAAGCATGCGGCAGGCGATGAGCGGCGATATCCTCGTGACCGCGCTCGCTGAAAACAGCCGCACGGCGGCGCGGCTTCTGGAGGCGGCATGTAAGGCTCTGGAAGCCGTCGAGAACGTCGGTCTGGCATATCCCTTCCCGTCGCTGACGGTTGTTCAGGCGCAGTCGGGGCATGAGGACGGCACCATCGGCACCGCGCTTCTGGCAGTGGACGGCACGAAGAAGGGAGATGCGCTCTTGCAGCAGCTGACGCGGCTCTGTGCGCGGCAGATTTTCGGCGTTCAGATCGAAAACGACCCGTGGAACGCGCCGTGGCTGAGTCAGACGCTTGCGTCCTGCGTGGAACTGCTTGCCTATCGCGGACGCGAAGGGGATGCGGCGTATGAAAAACGCTTTTACAGCGAGGTCGAGGTTGCCATGCGCCTGACCCGTCCGCATGGCGTGAACGTCGGCGCATCGACCGAGCATTTCGGCGATGACAGCGAGATGACGCAGGTTCTGCGCGATCAGGGCGCGGCAAGCCTGATGGGAATCGACACGGCGGTCGGCGGCGAGGCGTTCATTCGCGCGCTGCAAATCTATGCGGACGAGAACGCGGGCGGCACGGGCAGTCTTGAAAAGCTGGAAAGCGCATTGGAGCAGGCGACCGGCAGCGCGTGGGACGGTTATCTGTCGGATATGCTTGCCTTCTGATGAAGCGGCAGGCAGAGCAGAAGCAGCAGCCCCGCGCAGACCGCGCCGAGAATCGGATAGACGCTTTGAATGATATGCCCAAAGCCCAGATGCGCGAACAGCAGGCTGAGCAGGCAGGCAAGCCCCAGCCGCACGGGGAGACTCCGCGAGGGAAGGAGCATACGCGCGGCGGCGCAGAGCATGGCGCACAGCGTTGAAAGCGCGGCGGCATACAGGCACAGCGCGACGAGCCGATAGCCGCTCACGCCGAGAGAACGGCTGAGCCAGACAAAGGGGAGCGGCTGGAGGAGGATGGACTGCATGTGACGGCGGCAGACGGAAACGCCGAGCATCAGCATCGCACCGAAAATCAGGCAGAACAGGGCGACGCTTCGACGCCGGTTTTCGCGGGAAAGCGTCAGCAGCATCGGCAGTTCTCCTGCGAGCATGGCGGCGTTCAGCGCACCGTAAAGCGCGCCGTCCGTCAGCGCGCGCAGAGGCGAATCCGGCGGAAGGACAGGCTCAAAGCACGCCTCCCCGACCGGCAGACGGAGCAGCCTGAGCAGAAAAAACGGAAGCAGCGCACTGAGCATGGCGCCGATGAGCGCCAGCCCGCGCATGTCCTTTACAGAGAGAATGAGCGCGAGCAGCAGCGTCACGACCATCCCCAAGGCGGAGGCATGGCGTATGGGCAGCGTCAGGGCGAAAAGCTCCGCACAGGCGGCGAGCATCGCGCCGCCCGTCATGGCGCAGAGCAGCACGAACAGCGCAGAGGACAGGGCGGCAAAGCGGTTTCCCCAGCGCAGACGGCAGAGCGCGGGCAGGGAGGAAACGCCGCCGTGCGCCAGCTGCGTACAGAGCCGGAGAAACAGAGCGGCAAGCATGGCGAGCGCACCGAGTATGGCGATGCCGGAAGCAAAGCCATGGCAGGCGAAGAAGCGGACAAGCTCCCTGCCGGAGGCAAAGCCCGCGCCGACAACGCCGCTCAGAAGTGCCAGCGCACAAAAAAGGATATCCATGCAGTCCCTCCTTGATAAAAAAACTCCTGTCAAGGCATATGAGCGGACGGCGGGAAAAAGAAGAAACTTTCTTTTTTGAATGAATCGCGGTATAATGGGAGCATGCTTCGCAGACCGGAGAAATCGCGATGAACTTATATGACAGACAGAGAAAGCGGGCGCGTTTATGCAGCGGTATACAATTTGTGAAATTGACCTTGCGGCGATACGGCACAATGTCGGCGTGATGAAAGCCCATGTTGCGGGCGGGGCGAAATTCCTCGCTGTCGTGAAGGCGAATGCCTATGGGCATGGCGCGGTTCCTGTCGCAAAGGCGGCATTGGAGGCGGGAGCGGATATGCTCGCCGTCGCCATACCGGAGGAGGGCATTGAACTGAGGCATGCGGGCGTCACGGCGCCGATTCTCGTGCTGGGCGGCATTGAGGAAGCAGCGGCGCACGATGTCGTGCAAAGCGAGCTGACGCAGGTGGTCTTTGATGAAGCGCGGATTCGCGCGCTGGCAAACGCGGGACAGCTGCTCGGCAAAACGGCAAAGGTGCATTTGAAGCTGGATACGGGTATGAACCGCATCGGCGTGCGCACGGAGGACGAGGTCAGGACGCTGGTCAGGCTCATCGACAGTCTGCCGGGAATTGAGCTGACGGGATGCTTTACGCATATGGCGACGGCGGATGAGGAAGATGCGTCGGGAACACGGGCGCAGATTGCGCGGTTTGAAACGCTCTGCGACGCCATTGCGTCTGTGCATCCGCAGAAAATCATCCGCCATGCCGCTAATACCGCCAGCATCTTCCGCTATCCGCAGGCGCATGCGGACATGGTGCGCGGCGGCATTGCGCTGTACGGCTATCCGCCCGTGCCGGAAGCGGCGGGGCTGATGCCTGCGATGCGCTGGGTGACGCGCGGCGTATTCGTCAAGACCATTCAGCCGGGCGATCGGGTGAGCTATGGCGGCGTGTTTGAAGCCAAGCGTCCGACGGTCGTGATGACCCTTCCGGTCGGCTATGCGGATGGGTATCGCAGGGGCATTTCCGGAAAGGGCTGTGTCCTCGTCAGGGGAAAGCGCGCGCCGATTATCGGGCGCGTGTGCATGGATCAGATGATGGTCGATGTGACGGATATCCCCGGCGCACAGACGGGCGACGAGGCTGTTCTGCTCGGTCGTCAGGGAGGGGACTGCATCGACGCGGACGAGATGGCGTCGTGGCTGGATACCATCAGCTATGAGGTGCTTTGCTCGCCGTCTGCCCGCGTGCCGCGCGTGTACATCCACGAATGAGCGGCGTGGACAAGGCGGAGATCCGCCGACAGATGCGCCGTTTGCGCTGCGATTTGAGCGAGGAGGAGCAGCAGCGCGCCGCCGACGGCGTTTATGCGCAGGTCATACGCATGGATTGCTATCGCACGGCGCGGACAGTCATGGCGTATGCCGCCGTGCGCGGAGAGCTTTCCATGCGGCGAATCATGGAGGATATACGGGCTTCCGGACGGCTGCTTGCGCTTCCTCGATGCGGAGAAAGCGGCGATATGGACGCCTTCATCGTGACGGAGCAGCGTCAGCTCAGGCAGGGCGCATACGGCATTTGGGAGCCCGACGAAAGCTGTCCGATTGTGCCGCCGGATGCGATTGACCTGATGCTCATTCCCGGCACGGCGTTTGACCGCGCGGGCGGGCGCATCGGTCAGGGCGGCGGCTACTATGACCGATACATTCTCAAGACACGCGCGTTCCGCGTCGGCGTATGCCACGGGTTTGCGCTGATGGACAGCGTTCCGACAGAGAAGCACGACGCGCGGATGGACGCCGTCGTTACACCGGAGGAAACCTTGATTTTCAGGCAGGAGGAAAGAACATGAATAAGAAAAAGACGGTGAAGCCCATTCGACGCGCCAGGCACTGGGGCTTGGGCAGGGTTCTCCCGATAGCGGGCAAGATGGCGGTGATTTTGGCGGCGGTCGTTGTGATGGGGCTGATGTTCAGCGCATTGCAGGCCATCGGCTCTGTGCTGCTTCGGGATATCATCTCGCTGGCAATCGTGTCGGGTATTTTGCTGATGTGTTACAGTGAAGGGCTGACGCGCGGCGTGACCGACGTAGACGCAAGCCACGCCGCAGACAAGCTCGAAAAAGAGGGCAAGACGCTGGAAAAGCGCGAGGAAGCGGCATGCTGGCAGCCGATGAAGGCAGTATTGGCATGCCTGATTGTGTTTGGTATTCCGCTGGCTCTTGCTATTTACCTCGCTGTGACGGCTCAGCCGTATACCTATGCGCTTCAGGATCTGCCGACGTGGCTGACGGAAACGTATGGCGCGCGGGAAGATGTGATGGCACCGCTTGCGGCTTATGCGCAGACGGCGGCAGTGGGCGCGAAGGACATCATTCGCCTGATTGTCCGCCTGACCGTGCTGGTCTATATCAACCTGTTCCCCGACCCGCAGACGATGGTTGAGCTGATTGACAGGCTCTCCCCGCTGATGGTGATGACCTATCCGCTGGCGTGCGTCATCGGCTATCTGCGCGCGCCCGCTGTCTGGCGTAAGAGGCAGACCATGCAGCGCAAAGCCAAGAAGGCGGCTGTCCGCAAGGCGCAGAAGAAGAGCATGGTGAATGAGCTGCTGGGAAGCGGCGGAGACGTACACTATGGTCAGCGTCCGCAGAACGAAACGCATAAGAAAAAAGAGCTGATTTGACCGCGTTTTTTCTGCGCGGTTGAAATCAGACTGTGCATCTGATATAATAAAATACGGGAAACGTCGGGCTGTAATTCACTTTTTTTGAGCTTTGGCAGACTGAATACGCCCGACATCGGCTGCCGCAAAGCAGCTCAAAACGATTCACATCAGCTGCCGCAAAGCGACGTTGTTGCAGATGGGCAGAGAAGGCTTAAACTCCTATTTTCGCTTCAAAGCGGCAGAAAAGGATTCACATCAGCTGCCGCAAAGCGACAGCACAGTGGAGGGTGCAGGGAACTCAGTTCCCTGCCGG
>URJN01000146.1 GCA_900548125.1 uncultured Eubacteriales bacterium | reverse complement strand
TAAGCCGCCCACTCATTGTCGCTCATCAGCACAAAATGCCCCGGCTTGATTTCGCGAAGAAGCGGATTGTCTTCGGGCTGATAAACGCCGCTTGCCTTGTCATAATGGATACGCTGACGCTTTTTCTCCACGAGCGGATCCGGAACAGGGATAGCGGAAAGCAGCGACTTGGTATACGCATGCTGCGGATCCCGATAGATTTCATCGGACGAGGACATTTCGACAATACGTCCCGCGTTCATGACCGCAACGCGGTTGGAGAAATACTTGACCACGGACAGGTCATGCGCGATGAACAGAATCGTCAGCCCCAGTTCCTTGCGCAGATCATTGAGGATGTTCAGAATCTGCGCCTGAATGGATACGTCCAGCGCAGAAATCGGCTCATCGGCAATCAGCAGATCCGGCTGTGTAATCAGCGCGCGGGCAATGCAGATTCGCTGACGCTGTCCGCCGGAAAACTCGTGCGGATAGCGGGTCGCATGCTCACGGGTCAGACCTACCATATCGAGCATTTTATAAACCTGATTGCGGCGTTCGGTCTTATCGGGATACAGCTTGTTGATTTTAACGCCCTCGCAAATAATCTCCTCGACCGTCATGCGCGGATTCAGGCTGGCCACGGGATCCTGAAAAACCATCTGCATCTTGCTGGTCACCTGACGGGTTTCTTCCGCGTTCAGCTTTCCGTCGATACGCTTGCCGTTAAACCAGATTTCGCCGCTCGTCGGCTGATACAGGCGGATGATGGTGCGTCCGGTCGTCGTCTTGCCGCAGCCGGATTCACCGACCAGACCGACCGTTTCGCCCTTCTCAATATAGAAGGAAACGTCGTCCACTGCCTTCATCGGCGGCTTGTTCTTGCCCGAATAGAAGTATTTGCAGAGGTTTTTGACCTCAAGAATGTGTTCGCTCATGGGTTGACCTCCCTGGCAAGCTGCGCGGCGATACGGCTCTTGAGCGGTTCCGGAATGCCGATTTTCGGCGCGTCGGGATGCTCCAGCCAGGTGGCAGCGTAATGCGTGTCGCTGATTTTAAACATCGGCGGTTCTTCCTCGAAGTCAATCTTCATCGCATAGCGGTTGCGCGGCGCAAACGCATCGCCCTTGGGCGGATGAATCATGTTCGGCAGAGAACCGGGGATGACGGTCAGCTTATCCTCCGACGACGTTGCGAGCGAAGGCATGCTGGTCAGCAGGCTCCATGTATACGGATGGCGCGGATCGTAGAAGATTTCCTCAACCGTGCCGGTTTCGATAATCTTGCCGGCGTACATCACGCAGACGCGATCCGCAACGTTGGCAACAACGCCGAGGTCGTGCGTAATGAAGATGACGGACAGATTCTTTTCGCGCTGAATCTTGCCAATCAATTCAAGAATCTGGCTCTGAATCGTCACATCCAGCGCGGTCGTCGGCTCGTCGCAAATCAGCACCTCCGGATCGCACGCCAGCGCGATGGCGATGACGATGCGCTGACGCATGCCGCCGGAGAACTGGAAGGGATATTCGTTATATCTCTTTTCCGGCTCAGGAATACCGACAGCCGCCATCAGCTCCAGCGCGCGCGCCTTTGCCTGCTCCTTGGACATCTTGAGCTTGATGCGCAGGGTTTCCGTAATCTGCTTGCCGATTTTCATGACCGGATCGAGCGAGGACAGCGGATCCTGAAAAATCAGGGAAATCTCGTTGCCGCGAAGCACGGAAAATTCCTTGTCGCTCATGTGCAGGATGTCCTGTCCCTTATAGGTAATGCTTCCGTTTTTGATGACGCCGTTCGCCGCCAGCAGCTTGGTAACGGCTTTGATGGTAACGGACTTTCCGGAACCGGATTCGCCGACAATCGCCAGCGTTTCGCCCTTGTTCAGGTGAAAATCAACACCGCGAAGTGCCTGCACCTGACCGGCGTAGGTATTGAATCCGAGTTCAAGATCCTTCACCTCAAGGATGCGCTCGCCTTTCTGATATTCTCTCACTATGGTGACGCCCCTTTCATCAATCTTCCATGCGCAGATGCTTTTTCAGGAACGCAACCACCTGAGGATAGCAGTCCAGCTGATTCTTGCGCTTGGCGAGTCCGTGTCCCTCGTCCTCATAGCGCAGATAACTCACTTCGATACCGCGGGATTTGACATTTTCAACGATCATATCCGCTTCCGTCACCGGAACACGCGGATCGTTCGCGCCGTGAATGACCATCAGCGGTGCCTTGATATCGCCCACCTTGGCAATCGGGGAAACATTGTAGAGCGTTTCGCGGTCGTGCGCCAGCGTGCCGTATTCGCTCTCGCGGTGCGCGCGGCGATATTCGCTCGTATTTTCGAGGAAGGTCACGAGGTTGGTCATGCCGACCACGTCCACGCCCGCTGCCCAGAGTTCCGGATAGCGTGCCACGCAGGAGAGGGTCATGAAGCCGCCGTAGCTGACGCCCATGACGGCAATCCTGTCCTTGTCCGCAATGCCGGTTTCAACCAGATGCTTGACCAGCGCGTCAATGTCATGCACGCTGTCCAGACGCTTCTCCACATCGTCCAGATGCGTATACGTCTTGCCATAGCCCACGCTGCCGCGGACGTTCGGCGCGATGATGTTCATGCCCTGACTGACCAGATACTCCGTCAGAGCCGCGAACATCGGACGCTCCTGCCCCTCCGGACCGCCGTGGATGTCGATGAGAACCGGACGCGGGCCTTCCTGCTTGCCCGGTGCTTTGTAATACCAGTACGGAACGGTCAGCCCGTCAAAGGACGTATAGTGGCACAGCTCGGCGTCCACCAGTTCATCCGGGTCGATGCCTTCCATGGCGGAGGTGGTTACGCGCTGAACGCTCTGCGCATCCAGATCGAGCAGCCAGAGATTTTCGGGCATCGTGCCGCTGGTCAGCGTGAACAGCAGCTTGTATCCTTCCGGTGCCCAAGACATTCCCCAATAGTCGCTGACGCCCTTCGGCGCAGACGGGATATTCAGGAACAAATCGCGCTTGCGGTCGTAGATTTTCAGCGTAGAATAGCCGTCCTCATTGATGAACATCGCCAGATAGCGGTCATCCGGGCTGAGAGCAAGCGCTTCCACATCCCATTCCGGCGCATAAACCTTGGTCATCTTTCCGGAAGCGATGTCGTAATACGCCAGATACTGGAACTCCGCGTCCTCATCGGTGCAGAGATAGAAGCCGGTGCTGTCGTGCAGGAATGCCGGGGCTTTATACGCGGCGTATGCGCCGGGCGTTCCGACGTCCTTCGCCTCGCCGGTTTCAAGGTCAAACATCCAGAGATGGTTGTCGCTCAAGCCCTTGAGCTTGTTGTAGAGCAGATAGCGTCCGTTCGGCGAGAGCTTCGCAGGCCAGTTGTAGCTGTCCTCATTCTCCAGCACGGTCGTCCACTTGCCGGTTTCCACGTCGATGGTGCAAAGGTCGAAATGCGCGGCACTGCGTGCATTGGACGCAAAGACGACCGTCTTGCCGTCCGGCGTCATGCCGCCCAGCTGGTTGCGCGCCTTGGGGTTGTTCGTCAGGTTCACAGGCTCGCTCGCGCCTTTGCGAAGCAGGAAAATCTGCTCCTGCTCGTCTCCGCCGTGATCCATCGCCAGCAGCGCATCCTCGCCGTTCGGCGCGGCCTTGAGGCTCCAAACGCGGTCGGGCAGATTCGTCACCTGAACCGGCTCCTCGCCCACTCTGCCGCGCCAAACCTGATTCATGCCGCTCTTATTGGAGAGAAACAAGAAGCTGCCGTCCTTCATGAACACGCCGTTCGCGGACGTAGATACTTCATAAAAAGCTTTGATATCAGCCATTGTCTTTTTCCTCTTTCTTCGTCGTACAGACAGCTTATTGTCCGCGCATACGCGGGTCGAATGCGTCGCGCAGTCCGTTGCCAAACAGGTTAAACGCCAGCATCAGCGCAGAGATTACCAGCGCGGGGAACAGGGTCAAATGCGGGTCGGTCGTCAGATAACCCTGTCCTTCCGCCAGCAGAACGCCGATGGACGGTTCGGGAGCCTGAATGCCCAGACCCAGGTAAGACAGGAAGGATTCCGAGAAAATCGCGGAAGGCACGGCGAACGTCGCCTGCGTGATAATCGGTCCGATTGCGTTAGGCAGAATGTGGCGGAAAATCAGAACCCTATCCTTTGCGCCCATCGTACGGGAAGCCAGAACATACTCGTAATCCTTATAGCGGTAGAACTGCGCGCGAATCATGCGGCTCATGCCAATCCAGCCCGTCAGAACCAGAACGAGGATAAACGACGATACGCCCGCGCCCAGGAACAGAACGAACAAAATCGCCATGACCAGGAACGGAACGCCGCCGATAATCTCCGTCACGCGCTGCATAATCATATCGACACGCCCGCCGTAATAGCCGGAAATGGAGCCGTAAACGACGCCAATCAGACAGTTAATCAGCACCGAGCAGAAACCGATGAGCAGCGAAATGCGCGTGCCGCGCCACAGGCGAACCCACTGGTCACGCCCGATGTTGTCCGTGCCGAACCAGAAGTAATGGTCGCCCGCACCCTTGTAGATATACTGATTGATTTTCACGCGAAGCATCGGGATTTCTTTGTTGCGGTACGTCCAAGTATACTCTTCAAGAACTTTCATCACGCATCCCTTTTCCTCGTACTCGCCGAGCTTGGATGCCTGAATCTCAATCACCGTGGAGCCGTCGCAAATGCCCAGCTTTTCCAGCCCCGGAATGCGCGGCGGCAGAACGCCGAAGGCGGTATGCTGCTCACGATAGCTGTACTTTGCGCACATCGGCGCGAAGATTGCCATCAGGACGATGAACAGAATGATGAGCGCCGCGATAACGGATGCCTTGTTCTGCTTAAAGCGCAGCCACGCATCCTTGAAGAAGCCGATGGGCTTGCCTTCAAACTTCTGGTCGTAGATTTTGTCATCGACCTGAACGAAGGTAAAATCCTCAGCCGTCAGTTTACGCTTAATCTCACTCACGAGTCTTTCCCCCTCCCATGCGGATACGCGGGTCTACAATGCCGTAGCTCAGATCCACCAACAGGACGCTAGCCAAATTGATGAGGGAGTAGACAAAGAGAATGGCGATCGTCAGATAGTAATCCGATGTGCTGATTGAGCCGGTCATCAGCGAGCCCAGACCGGGAATATTGAAGATTCGCTCGACGACGACCGAGCCGCCCAAT
Source organism: uncultured Eubacteriales bacterium (assembly GCA_900548125.1). GTDB lineage: Bacteria > Bacillota > Clostridia > Christensenellales > Aristaeellaceae > Ventricola. The sequence continues at coordinate 621 of URJN01000146.1, read as the reverse complement.
ACGTTCATGAACATCGGAACGATGATGTTGCACAGCGGGATGAACGAGTTGCGCAGCGCGTGGCGAACGGTCGCCTGCATCTGCGTCAGACCCTTTGCACGCGCAAGCAGCATGTATTCCGAGCCAAGAGCTTCAAACAGCTCCGCGCGCATATAGCGGGCGATGGTCGCTATGCCGCCGAAGGACAGCGCAAGCACCGGCAGAACCATGCTCCACAGCTGTGCCGGGGACATAAACGCCGCCTTCAGGTTCAGCAGAATCGGGAACCAGCCCAGCTTATACGCAAAGAAGTATTGCAGCAGCGACGCAAATACGAACGACGGCACGGATACGTTGATAACGACCATCGTAGAGATTGCGTTGTCCGCGAGCGTATTCTTCTTGAGTGCGGCGATGATGCCGCAGGCAATGCCGATGGGGATGGTGATGATGAGTGAGAAAATATTCAGCACCAGCGTCATCGGAATCTTTTCCGCCATGATTTCAAAGACAGGGCGGCGCGGATACAGCGTGATGGATTCACCGAAATCAAAAGATATGAAATTGCGCAGAAAGATTGCATACTGCTCAGCCAGCGGTTTATCCAGGTGATAGCGGGCGCGCATCGCAGCGCGCAGCTCC
>URJN01000145.1 GCA_900548125.1 uncultured Eubacteriales bacterium | reverse complement strand
GACGTGTCGTATCGATACCCGAAGATGTACGTCATTCGCCCGCAGTTCTTCATTCCAATCATCACGCTGCTTCGAAACGCGGCACAGAATACCCTGCGCTATCGTCAGGAATTGCAGATTGTTCAAAACCAGCAGCTCGATATCCGGAACTTTGAGGAGAATATGAATACCTTTAAGGAAGGGTTTTCGCGCAACTATCGCATGGCGAGCCAGCGGTTCGCGACGGCGATTGAAGAAATCGACAAGACCATCACTCATCTGCAAAAAACAAAGGATGCGCTGCTTTCGTCGGAAAACAACCTGCGGTTGGCAAACAACAAGGCGGAAGAGCTGAGCATCAAGAAACTGACCCGCAATGCGCCGACTGTTCGGGCGATGTTTGAGGAAGAAAAAAAGGACGAAGAATCATGCCGGTAAGTGGCAGAAAAGAACAAAAAGCGTTTTGAAGGGAACTATACAGGAAAAACATTCCGTTCACGACGCGAATTTGACGTGAAGCGAATGATATCCCTTTAACGACGGTCAATTGCACGTTCAAGACAACCCCCTTCTCTTTTCTGCACAAATATACTATAATATTTTCAACAAAGGCGAACTGCTCATGCAAGGCGGTTTGGCAATTTGGAACAAATGGAAAAGGAGAATTTGCATGAAGAGGATTCTGAGCACGTTCTTGGCAGCGGCTATGCTGGCAAGCGTTGTCCCCGCTTCTCTGGCAGAGGGCGGCGCCGAGTACATTCCGGCTCCGTACAATGCTGAGGAAGTCGATCCGACCAAGACCTACCTGGAGCCGGTTTACTACGAAAACGAGAACGGCCCGACCATCGGTGTGACCACCGTTGGCGTCATCAAGCAGGACGGTCTGTACTTCAAGGATCTCAACAACAACCATGAGCTGGATGTTTTCGAGGATTGGCGTCAGGACGCCGAGACCCGCGCTGCGGACATGGTCACCAAGATGACCCTGACTGAGCAGGCTGGCTTCGTTCTCAACGCGCTGATGGTTCAGCCGGTCTCCAAGACGCTGGCTGAGGTCAAGAACGAGGACGGCACCATCGATCCGGCGAAGATCATGACCGTGATTCCGGAAGGCGCGACCACCGAGAGCCTGAACATGCTCAAGCAGAACTCGTCCTCCTTCGCGAGCCTTGACGATCAGGTGATGTCCATCGGCAAGATCCGTGCGGGCGTGTATCGCGGCGGTCTGAACTATGATGCTTCCGTTGTTGCGCTGTACAACAACGTGACCACCGCTTACGCCGAGTGGGATTCCGCTAAGGCGGGCACCCCGGCGATCCCGGTGACCCTCATCTCCAACCCGATCTCTGCCGGCTTCCCGGATTCTCTGGGCATGGCGGCGGCTGTTCTGGGCGACGGCAACTACGACGCCATCAAGGACTACGCTGAAGTCGATCGCCAGATGTGGCGTGCGCAGGGCATCATCTTCATGTATGGCCCGCAGATCGACCTGGTGACCGACCCGCGCTGGCCGCGCAACAACGGCACCTACGGCGAGCGCCAGGACGTCACCGCGGGCATCATCACCGCGCTGGTTGACGGCTATCAGTATGGCACCGAAGGCGTGAACGAGAACTCCGTTGTCCTCTCCGCCAAGCACTTCCCGGGCGACGGCGCGGCTGAGAACGGCTTCGAGTCCCACGTTTCTCAGGGTCAGTGGCGTCTGTACCCGACCGAGGGCTCCATGGAGAAGTACCAGCTGGTCGGCTTCCAGGCTGCTGTCGATGCGGGCGTCGGCGCGATTATGCCGTGCTACTCCCGCGACACCAGCGATGATCGTTCTGCCCCGCAGAGCTATCGCGGTCATGACATCGAGGTCAAGGAGCTGGGCTCTGCTTACAACTCCGAGATCATCACGACCCTGCTCCGTGACATCATGGGCTTTAAGGGCTTCGTGAACTCTGACTCCGGCATCACCACCACCCAGACCTACGGCGTTGAGACCATGACCAGCGTGCAGCGTTTCGCTCTGCTGATCAAGGCTGGCACCGACGCTATCGGCGCTGAGCTGGCTCCGGAATACATCACCACCGCTATTGAGTTCGGTCTGCTCGACAAGGCTGACCTCGACCGTGCGAACATCAACCGTGCGACCGCGCTGTTCAAGCAGGGCCGCTTCGAGAACCCGTACCTCGACTATGAGAAGGCGGACGAAGTCCGTGCGACCAACATCGAGACCGCTCACGATCAGGCTTACGCGCTGCACCTGAAGGCGACCGTCCTCATGAAGAACCATGAGAACACCCTGCCGCTGGCGAAGAACGCGGGCACCAAGCTCTTCATCGGCTCCTACACCGGCACCGGCGAAGACGAGAACACCCTTGCTGCGCTGACGGAGCTGTTCGTTGGTCAGGGCTTCGAGGTTGTTGAAAAGGCTGACGACGCTGATGTTGCTTACTTCTACGTCCAGCCGAAGGCGACCAACAAGGCGGGCGCTTCCGAGACTGAGGCTGTCCTGAGCCTGGTTGATGGTTTTGAAGTTGCGCAGCGTCAGCTGGGCAATGCGACCGACTCCATCACTGCGATGTTCGGCGCAGGCTCTCAGGCGAAGACCGGCGAGATGGTCGAAGTGACCACCGTTGAAGGCATCAAGAAGCTCCAGAAGGCTGCTGACAAGGTTCACGCGAACGGCGGCAAGGTCATTGGCACCATCGTCTGCACCAGCCCGTGGATCCTTGACAACCTCGAGCCGTACTGCGACGCTCTGACCGCTCAGTACACCACGTCCGCTGCTTCTGTGGCGAACGCGTACAGCGCGCAGGTTGACGTGATCGTCGGCAACTACAACCCGACCGGCAAGCTGTCCGTGACCATGGTTGCCTGCGAGGATGTCATCGCTCTGACGGAGAAGACCCTCGAAGACGGCACCGTGATCGAAGAGTGCGCGTCCCCGAACGACGTGCCGGGCTACGACAAGGATCAGTACATGGATGCTGACGTCCTGGCGAAGTCTCCGTCCGGCAGCTATGCGTATAAGGATGCCGATGGCAACCTGTACGTCTCCGGCTTCGGTCTGAGCTACTAATCCCATAAGCATAATGCGCCCGGGAGGGGAATGGCGTAAACCGTTTCGGTTGCGCCGCCCGACTCGGGCGCATTTCCTTATTTTCGGAAAACCTTTTCCATTTGTTCGATTGAATCCATCCATATCAAGAATAAAGAGGTATACCATGTTTAAACGCATATTGATGCTGCTGCTGGCACTGATGATGATGACCGCCGGTGCTTTTGCCGAAGATGCCGAAACCGCTCAGACGGAAACAGATGCGGTGGTTGCGCTCGTCAACGGTGAAGCCCTGATGAGCTCGGATTATGAGCCGGTAAGAGAAAACTACTTGACCAGCTACGCTGCTTTGGGATATGATATTCAGGATGAGACCGTTTCTGCGTATCTGGATGATTTGGCTTTGACTGCCGCTATTCAGAATCTGCTTGTTGAGCAGGATATGAAGGCGCAGGGCTGCTATGATTTCGATGAAGAAACCGAAAAATGGTGCGCCGAGCAGGGGCAGACCGCCTACGAAAGCGCGCTGGCTCAGGTCGCCGAAACGCTGAATGAAACGCTTGAGCTTGAGGACGAGGACGAAACACTCCAGAAGTATGCGCTGCAATACGCCGAGCTTTTGGGCGTGACGGCGCAGGACTATATCGACGTTTACCGCACACAGTACGCGACGATGCTCTATTATGCGTGGCTGACGCAGGATTGTCCGGTCACGGAGGAAGAAATTCAGGCGGAGTATGAACGGCAGAAGGCGAGCGGCGAAACGGACATCGACGAGCTGACGGATGATCTGCACGACGAGATTGCGTACAGCCTGTACAACACGCGCTGCAAAGAAAAGCTCAGCGCACGAATCGAAGAACTATCCGATGCGGCGGATGTTACGCTGTACTAATCCGCCGAAAGAAGAAAAGAGGCGTCCCTTGAGATGAAACTGCTGTCTATTGCCATTCCGAGCTACAATTCGCAGGATTATCTGCATCACGCGGTTGAAACGCTGCTTTCCGGCGGCGACGACGTTGAAATCCTCATCGTTGACGATGGTTCCAAGGACAGGACGGCGGAAATCGCCGATGAGTTTGAACGCAGAAATCCCGGCATCGTTCGCGCGATTCACAAAGAGAACGGCGGTCACGGCGATGCGGTGATGACCGGTCTTGCCAACGCGACGGGGCGTTATTTCAAGGTTGTCGATTCCGATGACTGGGTGGATGAGGAGAGCTTCAAGCGCGTGCTTGCCCGCCTGAAGGCAATGACGGAAAAGGACGAGAGCGTGGATATGCTTATCTGCAATTACGTCTATGACAAGGTGGGCGTCAAGCATAAGCATGTCATGCAGTACCGCAGTTCGCTGCCCATCGACCGCGTATTCGGCTGGGACGAGGTGAATATGGGGCTGGGACACTATCTGCTGATGCACTCGGTCATCTACCGCACGCAGCTGCTGCGCGACTGCGGCTTGTCCCTGCCAAAGCACACGTTTTATGTGGACGAATTGTATGTCTATCAGCCGATGACCCATGTGCAGATGATGCTCTATCTGGATGAAGACCTCTACCATTACTTCATCGGGCGCGACGATCAGTCCGTGCAGGAGCAGGTCATGATTCGCCGCATCGATCAGGCACTGCTGGTCAACCGGCTGCTGGTGGAGTGCGTCGATCTGCAAAGCGTGGAGGATGAGCATAAGCGCAAATACATGCGCAATTATCTGGAAATCATCACCACGGTTTCCTCCATCCTGCTCATCAAGAGCGGCACGCAGGAGAATCTGGAGAAGAAGAAGGAGCTTTGGAAGTACATCAAGGATGTTCAGCCTGCGCTCTACCGGAATCTGCGCTATCACCGCCTGCTGGGGCGGCTGCTCCACCTGCCGGGCAGGTTTGGACGCCGCGTTGCCATCACGGGCTATCGAATCAGCCAGAAGGTCGTCGGATTCAACTGATGAACCAAGAAGGGGCAGTCAAGCTAAGCATGAACCGCCCTGCGAAAAAAGAATAGAAAAAGATGCGAGAAGGTCTTTACCAACTCGCATCTTTTGTTGTAGTTTGAGACTACACATGAACCAGGCACAACGAAGAAATGATACCGGAAAAGAGCGGGGATTGCAAGTGACCGTTGGATTTGAGTCTGAGACTGCCGAAAGATAAAGCACTGAGCCTGCTAATCGAAATCGCGGAGGAGATGGATTACAGGGAACTGTATGCAGCATACGAACAGAGCTTCAGACCAAATATAATTGTTTTGAAACGCCGCCAACTCTGAAAGATATGTTGAAACACCTCCAAAAGAGATGGGAAGCCAGCGGCTTGGAGCGCGTAACTGGGAAAGGGTGCCGAAAGAGTGAGTTGCAAAAGGATTTGGAAATGCTTGAAAAATTTCAGGAACGGCAGGAAAAATACGACGAACACAATGCAGCTTGGCATTGAAGGAGAGTTTATAGTCACCGCAGGTTTGTTTTCTGAGCGCTCCTATACGCTTACTCTTTTGCCGCTGCTGAATCATCTGAAAGAAAAAACAGGAAAGCAGCCTGAACACCTTGTCGCCGACTCGGAATATGAAAGCGAAGAAAACTATACAGGTCTTGAAAAAGTGGGGATTGAACGTATATCAAGCCGACGAATTATGAAATCAGTCAGATGAGGAAATATAAATCGAACAAATTCAGAGCTGACAATATGCCTTACGACGAGGAATCCGACAGCATCACCTGTCCCGTAGGAAATCAGTTGATCAACGTTGGAATCCGACATTCCAAAAGCAAATCCTGTTTCGTGTCCGAACAAAGCATGTATCGTTGTAAAGCA
>URJN01000144.1 GCA_900548125.1 uncultured Eubacteriales bacterium | reverse complement strand
CTGCTATGCCCTGATTCTAACATCGTTTCGGCTCTCCGTCAAGGAGGGCTGTTTTTTGATGGAGAGGAAATTGCGCGAGACCGCCCGCATGAGCGAGGGCTTCGTGCTGCTGCGGACTGCGGCGGTTTGTTTGGGTACTTTTGAAAAGAGATAGGGGTATTTACGGCACTTCTTCACGTGCGTCGATGGCTTCTCCGTTCTCCAGCAGCGTCAAATGAAGATGCGTTCCCAGTTCCTTTTCGGCGGGAATTGCGTCCATCAGCGTGCCGAGCGTCTGACCGCGCGTGACGCTCTGCCCGACTACGACCTGACAGAGAAGCAGTCCGGCGTATTCGCAGACCCGCTCATCGGTCTGCCGAACCTGCACGCGCCAGCCCCAGAGCGCGTCCCGCGAACAGGCGAGGACAACGCCGTCACGCAGGCAGAGAACCTCCTCGCCTGATGCGGCTTCGATATCCAGAGAGGGGTGTGTCTGCCAGCAGGCGAGTGTCTCCCAAAACACCTGCTGATCGGAAAAACCGCGGATGACTTCGCCTGAAACGGGACGGACGGCGTTCGCTTTCAAGCCGCTGCGCAAAGGCGCGAGCGTGGGCAGGGGAGATGCGGTCGGCGTGGTTTTGGGCGAAGCCGTTGGGGTGGAGTTGATTTCCGGCGCGGGCGCGGCTGCCTGCACGTTTTCTTTCCGATGCAGCTGATCGGTATACAGAGCGGTAGCGGCGATGACGGCAATCATGGCGCCGAGCGTGACGAGATAAGCATAATCCATCAGGGCTTCTTTCGCGCGCTTGACTTTGGCTTGCAGCTCTTGAAACGTAAAAATCCCTCCTCTTCTCTTGGAAAAGGATGGGACAAAAGCATTAAAAATATGCGCCGACAAAGATTCGGCGCATCGCATTTTTAATGAAGGAAGTACGGCGGAATGATCCGCATGGCGCGAATCATCAGCAGGAAGCACAGGTGCAGCGGATAAGCGGCGTAAAACGCCAACGTCAAAGCGCGGTGATGCAGCCCGGGCTTGCCGTTGTACAGGAGAATCGGCACGGCGGACAGGCATGCGCAGAGAGAGACCATGACCCAGCTGTGCGACACGCCGGAAAGCAGCAGCGTCAGCGAATACAGCGCGGGAAGCAGCACGGCGGACAGTGCCTGCCCGCCCCGATTATCACGCACATAGTCAAACGCCAGACACAGCGCGATGCCCAGCCAGCCGAAACTGACCTTGGCAGCCATGGCAACCAGCATCAGCGAAAAGACAGCCATCGCGCTGAACAGCCGATTTCCCTTCAGCATGCGGACGGCATACAGCGCGAGCAGCCCCAGCAGCAGCGAGAACACGACATTCTGCTCCATGGCACTGGAAATTCTGCCGAAGATAAGCAGGTCGAAGGGAACCTCCGAAATGAGAGCCAGAAGCAGCAGCCGCCGCGCGTATGCCCTGATGTCGCGCGTATGGCGAAAACCCTGCGCGACCAAAAAACAATACAGGGGAAACGCCAGCCGCCCGATGCAGCGGAATATGCCGGCGGACGGAAAGAGAGCCAGCCCCGCGTGGTCGATGAACATACAAAGAAGCGCCGTCAGACGCAGAACAAAAGACGACAGAGTGCGATTCCTCCCTTGCGCATGCGCGGCATGACCGACAGGATAAGCAGAATCTTTCCGGCTTTGCTCCCCGAACGAGGAGCCTCACGGAAAAAAGGACATAACAAAAATATCATACAGCAACCGAGAATCTGTGTCAATGTTCGGATATACAGCCGAATAAAAACGAAAAACAGCGTGTTTTACGTCCGAAAAGCCGCGAATTACATTGCAAAAACGAACATTTGATGATATAATGCAAATGCTGTTTAGTTTTTGCGTAAGCCGTAATCGCAAGGAGGAAAATCATTGTGAGCCAGGTCAGAAGAATTTATGCGGAAAAACGCCCCGGATATGACGTCGCTGCCCGCCAGCTCTGCGACGAACTGCGTGAGGCACTCGGAACGGACGCCATCACGCGCGTGCGCGTTTTCCAGCGTTATGATGTCGAGGGGCTTTCCGACGAGGCGTTTGACTGCGCGCGCGGCATCATCTTTTCAGAGCCGAACGCCGATGTGCTTTATGATGAAACGCTCCCGCAGATGGATGCGCGCCTGCTTGCCGTGGAATACCTGCCCGGTCAGTATGACCAGCGCGCCGACAGTGCCAGCCAGTGTTTGCAGCTGCTCAGTCCGGAGCAGGCGCGCCCGAAGGTTGCCTGCGCCAAGGTGTATGCCATCGAGGGCGGCCATGTGACCGGAGAAATGATGGACGCGATTGCGCACCACCTCATCAATCCCGTCGAAGCGCGTCAGGCGAGCATGGAAAAACCGGAAACCCTTGAAATGACCGCCGACGTGCCGGATGATGTCGCCGTCGTCGCGGGCTTTACGCAGATGGATGACAAGGAGCTTTCCGCGATGGTCGCCCGCATGGGCATGGCGATGAGCGCGGAAGACCTGTGCTTCTGCCGCGATTATTTCCGCGATACCGAAAAGCGCGACCCGAGTGTCACGGAGCTGCGCGCCATCGACACCTATTGGTCGGATCACTGCCGCCATACGACCTTCCTCACTGCGATTGACGAAATCACCTTTGACGACGGCAGATTCACCGCGCCGGTCAAGGCGGCGTATGAGCTGTACATCGATACGCGCAAGGATGTCTACGGCGAGCGCAAAAAGGATATTTCCCTGATGGATATGGCGACGCTCGGCGCGAAAGCCCTGCGCAAAATGGGCAAGCTCGACGACCTCGACGCTTCCGACGAAATCAATGCCTGCTCCATCGTCGTGACCGCCAATGTGGACGGCAAGGATGAGCCGTGGCTCATCATGTTCAAAAACGAGACCCATAACCACCCGACCGAGATCGAGGGCTTCGGCGGCGCGGCGACCTGTCTGGGCGGCGCCATCCGCGATCCGCTTTCCGGCAGAAGCTATGTCTATCAGGCGATGCGCATCACCGGCGCGGGCGATCCGCGTATGCCGTACAGCCGAACCCGCGCGGGCAAGCTGCCCCAGCGGCGCATTACCACGACCGCCGCGCAGGGCTATTCCAGCTATGGCAACCAGATCGGTCTGGCGGCGGGCAAGGTTCAGGAATACTATCATCCGGGCTTCGTCGCCAAGCGCATGGAGCTGGGCGCGGTTATCGCCGCGACCCCGCGCGACCATGTCCGCCGCGCACAGCCCGAAGCCGGCGATATTGTGATGCTCCTCGGCGGGCGCACGGGTCGTGACGGCTGCGGCGGCGCGACCGGCTCCTCCAAGGCACACAACGCGCAGTCGCTGACGACCTGCGGCGCGGAGGTGCAGAAGGGCAACGCGCCGACCGAACGCTGCATCCAGCGTCTTTTCCGCCATGCGGAGTTTGCGCAGATGATTAAACGCTGCAACGATTTCGGTGCGGGCGGCGTATGCGTTGCCGTCGGCGAGCTTGCGCCGGGGCTTATCATCAATCTGGACGCCGTACCCAAAAAGTATGAGGGTCTTGATGGCACGGAGCTGGCGATTTCCGAATCTCAGGAGCGCATGGCGTGCGTCATCGAGCCGGATATGCTCGAACGCTTTAAGCAGATGGCGTATGAGGAAAATCTGGAAGCGACGCAGGTGGCTGTCGTTACCGAGGAGCCCCGTCTGGTCATGAATTGGCGCGGCAAGACGATTGTCGATCTCTCCCGCGCGTTCCTGGATACCAACGGTGTGACCCAGCATGCCAAGGCGGAGGTTGCCGCGCCGGATGAGCGCGCGCCCTACCTGACGGCTCAGCCCGATTTTGCCAGAGGGCGCACCATGCGCGAGGCGTGGCTGGCGATGCTCGGCGATTTGAATATCTGCTCCCAGAAGGGGCTTGTCGAGCGTTTTGACGGAACCATCGGCGCATCGACCATCCTTGCGCCCTACGGCGGCGTATACCGCGACAGCCCCAACGAGGCGATGGCTGCGCTCATCCCAACCGAGGGCGAAACGACGACCGCGACCCTGATGAGCCACGGCTATGATCCGTATCTGAGCGAATGGAGTCCGTTCCACGGCGCGGTTTACGCCGTCACGGAGTCCCTTGCCAAAATCTGCGCGGCGGGCGGCGATGTTTCCCGCGCACGCCTGACCTTCCAGGAATACTTTGAGCGGCTGAACAAGGCGCCGCTCAGCTGGGGCAAGCCTGCGGCGGCTCTGCTGGGCGGCTTGAGCGCGCAGCTCGGCTTCGGCACGGCGTCCATCGGCGGCAAGGACTCCATGAGCGGTACGTTTGAGGATATCCATGTTCCGCCGACGCTCGTCTCCTTTGCCGTCGGCATGGTTGATGCCGGCGACGTGGTGTCCACCGACCTCAAGGGTGCGGGGCATCGTCTGGCATTGCTGGAGCTTCCGGTTGACGCCGACCTCGTGCCGGAGTACGACAAGGCACGGATGCTCTATGAGGCTCTGCATCAGGCGATTCTGCGCGGCGATGTGCTGAGCGCGCATACGGTTGGGCGCGGCGGCATTGCAGCGGCGGTCACGATGATGGCGTTGGGCAGTCGCGTCGGCGTGAACCTGACGGATGTGCAGGAAGAGGCGCTCTTCCTGCCGCGTTACGGCAGCATCGTCGTCGAGCTGAAGGACGGCGCATCCGTTCCTTCCGGTCTGCGCGTCATCGGCATGACGGCGGAAAACGCGGCGATTTCCGCGCTCGGCATGAGCCTGAGCCTTGCGGAGGCGAAGAACGCATGGAGCGAGCCGCTTGAATCCGTATTCCCCACCGATTCCAGCGCCAAGCACACGACTGCGCCGTTTATTCCGTATGAACAGCGCAGCACCGCGCGTCCGGCGGTTAAAATCGCCAAGCCGCGCGTATTCATTCCGTCCTTCCCCGGCACGAACTGCGAGCTGGACAGCGAAAAGGCGTTCCGCCGCGCGGGAGCCGAAACGGATGTATTCGTATTCCGCAACCTGACGCCTGCGGGCATTGAGGAATCGGTCGAAGCTCTGGCGAAGGGAATCGACCGTGCGCAGATTGTCATGCTTCCGGGCGGCTTCTCGGCGGGCGACGAACCGGATGGTTCCGGCAAGTTTATCGCAACCGCTCTGCGCAATCCGCGCATCATGGAAGCGATCATGAACCTGCTGAACAAGCGAGACGGTCTGATGCTCGGCATCTGCAACGGCTTCCAGGCGCTCATCAAGCTGGGTCTGGTGCCTTACGGCGAGATTCGCACGCTCGGCGAAAGCGACCCGACGCTGACCTACAACACCATCGGACGCCATGCCGCGACGCATGTGCAGACGGTGATTTCCTCGGTCAAGTCTCCGTGGATGGCAGGCGTCAATGTCGGCGACATCCATCAGGTTGCCATTTCCCACGGCGAAGGCCGATTTGTCTGCCGCGAGGCACAGCTCAAGCAGCTCATGGCGAACGGACAGATTGTCACCCAGTATTGCAACGCGGACGGCGTGCCTGCAGTCAAGATGCCGGAGAACCCGAACGGCTCCTACTGGGCGGTCGAGGGCATCTGCTCTCCGGACGGACGTGTTCTGGGCAAGATGGGTCACAGCGAGCGCATCGGCGCGAACGTCGCCAAGAACATTCCGGGCGAAAAGAATCAGAAGATTTTCGAGTCCGGCGTGGCATATTTCGGATAAGAATCAGGCAATTTCACATCGAGCATAGATACAGAAGGCTGCTCTCCTTACTAGGGGGAGCGGTCTTTTTTGTGTGAGTGGGAGTGGCGGTATAAAGGCATGGTTTTGGGTATGACCCGTTTCGATTGCAGAATGCCTTGCATTCTGCTCCGAAACTACGTTTTTCTTTGGGGATGGGGGTTACGTTTGGGACTGCCGCCCCAAAC
>URJN01000143.1 GCA_900548125.1 uncultured Eubacteriales bacterium | reverse complement strand
CAAGGCTTTGACGTGTGGCGGATTTCGGCGGAGGTGACAGCGGACTCAGCGCGCTTTTTTGCCGATTCTGACCTGCATTTCGCCTTAACTTGCCTATCCGGACGAATCATGCTATAATATAATCCAGATTTCCAGCGCGGGAAACCTTTTCGCGCTCCGAAAGGGAGTTTTTTGATGAAAACAACAAGGGCTTTCGCCCTGCTGATGGTCATGCTTGTCTTTCCCCTGTCCGTAAGCGCAGGTACACTTGGTCCTGCCTTTACCTACAAGGAACTGCTGACGCTGGCAGGCAAAGCGCGCGACGGCGACGTTCTGCTGGTTTCCGGCGACGTGACCGCCACAGGAGATCCGCTGAAAACGCCGGCTCTGCTTCAGATTTCCGGCGACGGAAAAGCCGCTATCCGCCAGCTGCGCGTCAGCGATTCCTCCATCGTTTTTTCGGATATTGAACTGCTTGATTCCTTCGTCATCGACGGCGTTTCCAATATCGAGCTGCGCAAGGGCGTCCATGTGGAAGGTGCAGGCGGTAAAAGCGGGCTGACCTTCAGCGGAAGCGGCACGCTGCTGATTGACAGCGAATGCACCGTAACGGGCGGCTCAGGCGCAACCGGCATCACGCTTACCCACCGCGGCGGCGATCTCTATGTCAGCATCGAGAGCAGCGTCCGCGGCGGCGGCGGTCAAAACGGCGGCAGCGGCATGGAAGTCACGTCGCTGGGCGAGTACGGCACGATGATGCTTTCCGGCTCGATTCGCGGCGGCGACGGCACAACCCTTGGCGGCAGCGGACTAAACCTGTTCGACCTGAGCGGCAACGCCTTTGTAACCGTTGCGGGAAGCGTCCGCGGCGGACGCGGCGCAATCGGCGGCACGGGCATGCAGCTCGTTTCGCTTGCCGACAACGTCAGCGTCGGCGTAAACGGCGATATCCGCGGCGGCAGCGGCACAGAATACGGTGGCAGTGCGCTGATTCTGATGGACGCCTCCGGCGCGTCCAATGTCAACCTGAACGGTTCACTCATCGGCGGCGACGCTTCCTCTCAGGTTGGCGAGCCGGGGCAGTCGCTTCAGGTTGTCGGCGACAACGGACTGGCGCATGCGCATGTACTGAACTGTCTGCTTCAAGACGGCGAAAATACATTCGCTTACAATCGCGAACCAGACATTACGCCCCTTCCGGAAATCACATCCTCCATCGAAACACTCGAACCGATTCATACGCCCAGCCCGACGCCTGCGCCGGAAGCTGAGTCCACACCTGAACCGAAGCCTACGCCGAGTATCGCCACGCCGGATGAAGCCGAGCGTGAATCGGCAGAGGATGCTCAGCCTTCTGCATAAGCCTTCACCACCTCCGCCTTAGTCAGCAAGGCATCAAGTTCTTGCGCAATTTTCCAAGCATTAAAAAATGAACCGCTTCCTTCGAATTTCGGAAGCGGTTCATTTTTATATTCTAATCAGGCTTCTTGGAGCAGGAATACCCAGCACCTATCTCCTCGCTTTGCAGCGAATTGAATGAGTGCTTTTAGAACGAACTTTCTTATCGTTCTTCCGGATTATTCTGCTTTATGCGCTTCTTCAAGCTCGTCCACATCGTTGACCGGCGGCTTGAGCCCTTCGATGACCAAACCATTCTTCTGCGCATAATCCCACAGCGCGGCATGCACTGCCTGTTCAGCGAGCAGCGAGCAATGGATTTTGACCGGCGGCAGTCCGCCCAGTGCTTCCATGACCGCCTTATTGGTGACCTCCAAAGCCTCCTGAACCGTCTTGCCGATAATCATTTCCGTCGCCATCGAGCTGGTCGCAATCGCCGCGCCGCAGCCAAACGTCTTGAACTTGGCGTCGCGCACAACCTGATTCTCGTCGATATCCAGGAAAATGCGCATGATATCGCCGCACTTGGCGTTGCCGACCGTGCCGACGCCGCTTGCGTTCTCAATCTCGCCCACATTGCGCGGATGCATGAAATGATCCATTACTTTTTCGGTATACATAATGATAGAACTCCTTTAACGCTTTTCTCTTTTTCTAAATGGCTCGGTATGAAACCCGATTTAACCCTAATCGCAGACGCCTTTCGGAATCACGAAACCGTTATGCTGCTTTCCGGTCAGGCGCATGCGCTGCTTACTTATTCTTCGCAGCAAAGTCCGCATACAGCGGAGACATGCTGCGCAGGCGCGGGATAATCTCCTTGAGCTGATCGACCACGAAATCCGCATCCTGCATCGTCGTTTCTTCGCTGAGGGACAGACGCAGAGAGCCATGTGCAATCTCATGCGGCAAGCCGATTGCCAGCAGCACATGGGACGGGTCAAGCGAACCGCTCGTGCATGCCGAGCCGCTGGATGCACAGATGCCCGCGGCATCAAGCAGCATCAGCATGCTCTCGCCTTCAATAAACCGGAAGCAGAAATTCACATTGCCCGGCAGTCGGTTCGTTCTGTGTCCGTTGAGCTTCGCATACGGAATCTCCGCCTCGATGCGCTCAATCAGATGATCGCGAACGGCACTGACGCTTGCCATGTTCTTCTCCATGTTTTCCTGCGCCAAACGCGCCGCCTCGCCCATGCCGACGATGCCCGGCACGTTGCTCGTGCCTGCACGGCGGTTATGTTCCTGTGCGCCGCCATCCATGTACGGAAGCAGCTTCACACCCTTGCGGATATACAGGAAGCCAACGCCCTTGGGACCATGGAATTTGTGCGCACTGACAGACAGCATGTCGATGTGCATCTTCTCCACATCCAGCGGGATGTGACCGAATGCCTGAACCGCGTCGGTATGGAAAAGCACGCCGTGGCGATGAGCGATTTCACCGATTGCCTCCAGCGGCTCAATGGTTCCAATCTCGTTGTTCGCCGCCATGATGGAAACCAGCACAGTATCCGGACGAATCGCCGCTTCAACGGATTCCGGCGCAACCACGCCGTCCGCATCGACCGGCAGAACGGTCACCTCAAAGCCCTCGCGCTCCAGTGCCTTCGCGCTGTGCAGAATGGCATGATGCTCGATTGCGGAGATAATCAGGTGACGCCCCTTCTTCTCATTCGCCTTCATCGCACCCTTGAGCGCCCAGTTGTCGCTCTCCGTGCCGCCGCTGGTAAAGAAAATCTCCGCGCTCTTTGCGCCGATGACCGAAGCAACCTGCGCGCGGGCGTTCTCCATCGCTTCGTTGCTCTTATTGGTAAAGCTGTACGTTCCCGCGGGATTGGCGTACTGCTCCATCATAAAAGGACGCATTGCTTCAAAAGCCTCGCTGCTGAGCCGCGTTGTCGCGGCATTATCCATATAAATCACAAATAACTCTCCCTTGCTATTTGATACGATAGCTTATAAACAGCTGCCCGTGTGCACAGGTTGGACGCTCTCTCCTTCGGGAATCAGATCACAGAGCGATACACCGTCAATCACGTTGTTAATGGCACTGTATACCTTTGTGAACACTGCATGCGACGGACAAACGCCGCTTCGCATGCACGCCTGACCTCCCTGCGCCACACATTCAGCCGGCGCAAGATCGCCCTCCGTCGCACGCAGGATCATGCCCACGGTGATATCCTCCGGCTTTTTCGCCAGATGATAACCGCCCTGAGCACCGCGAATACTGCGCAGAAGCCCTCCGCGAGTCAGCACGCTGATAATCTGCTCCATGTATTTTCCGGAAATATCCTGCCTCTGTGCGATTTCCCGCACGCTGACCGGTGTTTCGCCGTCATGCTGCGCGACATCGACCATGATTCGCAGGGCATACCGACCCTTCGTGGAAATCATCATGCGCACATACCTCCGTTTCTTCTCTCAGTGCTGACAGTATAGCACTTATATCATACTTCGTCAATAGGATTTGAGGGATTTTTTAAGCCATGCGCTTTTTTCAAAAACACGCATGGCTTATCCGTTCATCATGCAGTTGTTGAACGCCGCTCCCGTCAGCCGTTTTATTCTTTTCGAATCAGCGCATCGTAAACGCCGCGGCTTGCGTCCTTCGCCGCATCCGCAAGCGATTTTTTCTGCACAATGCCATCCAGCAGCAGCGCACAGAATCGGTCGCCCGTGCCCCAGTGTTCACCTGCCACGCGGGTAAACGGAACGCAGATTTCCTGCCCCAGCTTTGCGTCATAGCCGACCACCGCATTTCCCGCGCTGGTAATCAAAACGCTTCGCTTTCCCTCCGAGAGCTTTTCAATCAATCCGCGAAGCGCATTTTCATCTTCCTCTATATGGGCGCAGGGCGTATCCGTCATCAGGCACGCTTCCGTCAGGTTCGGCGTAAGAATATCCGCATGCCTGACCAGCATCGCCATCGCACGCGCCTGTTCTTCCCCAACACTGTTGTATTTTTTCCCGTTGTCGCCAAGAATCGGATCGACCACGACGGGGATGCCGCGCTTTTTCGCCGCTTCCGCAATCTCGCAGAGCTTTTCAGCCTGCGCCACGCCCGTGACAAAGCCGATATACAGCGCATCATAGGTCAGCCCCAGCTTTTCCCACGTTTCAAGCGACCGCATCAGATAATCCGTCGTATCCAGCATCGCCGCCTGCCCAAGGTTCAGCGTATTGGAAATCAGCGCAGTCGGCAGAGCAAGCACCTCATGTCCCCGCGCTTCAAGTTCATAGGTCAGCATACGCAAGGCGACGCGGCTGCGCCCCGTCAGGTCGCCGAGCAATAAAATCGTCATGGCAGATACCTCTTTGTTTTAATGAGGATATCATATCACAAAGGCGTTCAAAGCTCAAGCAGCAGCCCGGACAAAGCGGGCACGCAACGCGCCTGTGGATTTCTTTTTTCTTGCACATTTCTCCGCCCTGTGCTATACTATGGGATACATCGGAGAAGGAGGTAATCGCATGGCACGCGCAAAAGGCATTAAGCCCATGGCTCAAAACAAAAAAGCGTTCCACGATTACTTCGTCGAAGAGCGCATCGAATGCGGCATGGAGCTGAAAGGCACCGAGGTCAAGAGCATGCGTCAGGGACGCATGAACCTCAAGGAGAGCTTTGCCATCGTCAAGGACGGCGAGGTTCTCGTCTGCGGCATGCACATCAGCCCCTATGAGCAGGGAAACATCTTCAACACCGATCCCCTGCGTCAAAAAAAACTGCTGCTGCACAAGAGCCAGATTCGCCATCTCGGGCAGGAAGTCGGCAAGATGGGCTACTCGCTCATCCCGCTTCAGGTCTACCTGAAGGACGGACGCTTCAAGATGGAGCTGGGGCTGTGCAAGGGCAAAAAGCTGCACGACAAGCGCGACGACATCGCGGCGAAGGACGCCCAGCGCGACATTCAGCGTGCGCTGCGTTCCAGAAACCGCGGCGAAGACTGATGTTCTGTTTTTACGGGGGTGTACTGGTTTCGACGGGATTGTGGGCGGTCAGGTAAGCGAGCCGTGGACCCGAGCCACGTTAAAATCGGGAAATTAAAAATTAACTGACAATAACGATTATTGCCTCGCGGCCTAATTAGGCTGCGCGTCGGCCCGATGATCCCGCTGCATCGGAATCCGGCGTCATTTAGCGGGCCATGTTCTTGCCTAAGCTTTGCAGCATGAACACATGATGAAGCTACTGAATCCCTGAGCCTGTTCACGGGCGCTGGGAAGAGGGAATGTTAAAACATGAACTGCGCTCGGAGAAAACTTGGCTGTCGCTTTTTCGGACAGGAGTTCGATTCTCCTCACCTCCACCATCCAGCCGGAACGAATCGTTCCGGCTTTTCTTTTAGGCTGACTTGGCGCTTCCGCTATTTCTATCGGATGAGGCTGTCAAGATTAAACCGAACATTTCAAGAAACAAATATCTAAGTATTTGGGATATGGGGCTTTGCCCCATCGCCCCACCAAAGGGCTTTC
>URJN01000142.1 GCA_900548125.1 uncultured Eubacteriales bacterium | reverse complement strand
AATGCCCTCGTGATGAATGCCACCGCCGTGTCCCGCACGGTCATGGATCAGGCCCGAGGCATGGGTGAAGGTCGCTCAGAAGGGCGCGGCGGTTTCCATGCTGGTCGGTACGGTGCTGATGACGATTGCGGGCGTGCTGGTCAACTACTTCATCCTGATTCCTGCGTATCAGACGCTGATGAACCTGCCGCTGGAGGTCATCGTCGGCATGGGCACGAAGGTTTGGAGCTACATCGACAACACGGTGAAGCTGGTCGTGTTTATCACCGCTCCGTTCAACATTCTCAAGGGCGCGGTGCTCAGCGTGGTGACGTACCTGCTGTATAAGCGCGTTTCTCCGCTGCTTCACCAGAAGAGCGCGAGATAAAAAAGTATAGGTGAGAGATTTGCTGGATATCCTTTGCGAAAACGAAAGACAGATGCAGCGCCTGGGCTATTGCCTTGGCGCTTGCCTGCGTGTAGGCGACGTGGTTTTGCTGACGGGCGAGATGGGCGCGGGCAAGAGCGTATTGACCCGGGCGGCGGCGCGTGCGCTGGGCGTACAGGGCGCTGTGCCCAGCCCGACGTTCACCATCCTCAACATTCACGAGGGGCGGGCGATGAAGCTCTATCACTTCGACCTGTATCGCCTGGCGGACGCAGACGAGCTTTACGGTATGGGGCTTGACGAATATATCCCGTCGGAGGACGGCGCAAGCCTGATTGAATGGCCGCAGATGGCGCAGGAAGCCATGCCGGAGGACGCGCTGCATGTGGATATCGTTTATGCGCAGGACGGCACGGCGCGTGTGGCGACGCTGACGCCCGGCGGAGCGTTTGACGAAGAGAGAATCGACGAAATCAAGCGGAAGCTGGAGGAAATTCATGAATATCCTGATGATTGATACATCCGGCCCGGCGTGCGGCGTGGCGATCATGCGCGATGGCAGGCTGATTTATGAGGCAGAGCTGGTCAACAAGCAGACGCACAGCCAGCGCGTCATGCCGATGGCGGATGCAGCATTGGCGATGAGCGACATGACGGTGGCGGAGATTGACGTATTCGGCGCGGTCACAGGCCCCGGCTCGTTTACGGGCGTGCGCATCGGCGTTTCGACGGTCAAGGCCATGGCGCACGCGGCGGGCAAGCCCTGTGTGGCGGTTGATGCGCTGGAAGCGCTGGCGGCGAATGTGACGGCGTTTGACGGCGTGGTCTGCCCGATTCTCGACGCGCGCGCCCAGCAGGTCTACGGCGCGATTTTCAAAAACGGAGAGCGCGTGCTGGAGGATACGGTGGAGAAGCTGGCGATTTTCCTTGACCGTGTGGAAGCGACGGGCGAGGACGCGCTGTTCCTCGGCGACGGCGCACCGGGATTTGAACACGCCGTTTGTGAGCGTCTGGGCGAAAAGGCGCATTTCGTTTCCGCTCAGCATATGGGTCTGCGCGCGGGAAGTGCCTGTGCGCTGGCGGCAAAGCGGCTGGAAGCGGGAGAAGAACCGCTGAGCTATCTGACGCTGCTCCCGCTGTATCTGCGTGCGCCGCAGGCGGAAAGAGAGCGTGCGGCGCGGGAGGCGGCAAAGCATGAGTGAACCGATGATCCGCCCGATTCGCGAGGAGGACGTATCGCAGATTCACGAAATCGAAAAGGCATGCTTTGCGATGCCGTGGTCAGAGGAATCCATCCTGCACGATGTGAAGGAAAACGTCGTGGCGCGCTGGCTGGTTTTGGATGACGGAGAGGGCAATGTGCTTGCCTATGCGGGCATGTGGTTCGTGCTGGACGAGGCGCATGTATGCAACGTTGCCGTTCGACCGGACTGCCGCGGCAGGGGATACGGCAAGTGCATCTTTCAGGCTCTGATTGACCTTGCGATGGAAAATTCGATGGCGATGATCACACTGGAGGTTCGCAGGAGCAACGTGGTCGCGCAGAATCTCTATCACGCCTGCGGCATGCTCGACGTAGGATATCGCAAGCGGTATTATGAGGATAATAAAGAGGACGCGCTCATCATGTACCGCGATTTCGTCTATCCTGAAGACGGCGAAAAGCAGGCGTAAATCATACAGAAGGCATACAATTCGGAGGACAAGAGCTGTCAATCGGCGCTGCCCTCTTTTCTTTTGGCGAAAAATGGAGTACAATATTAGAATCCGGAATCATGGGGATGACTAGATTAGGAATAGGGGCGAAGGAATGCAGCTTGACATTCGCGGAACGACGGTCGATGTGACGGTAAGCGGAGAAAAGGGACGCGGCGTATTGCTGCTGCACGGATTCATGTGTTCGGCGCAGATGATGAACAGCGTGCAATCGGCGTTAAGCGGACAGATGCGCGTGGCGGCTGTTGATTTTCCCGGACACGGGAAAAACGGAAAGAGCGCGCCGCCGCCGAAGCCTTGGGGCGTACCGGATTACATGGAGATGACCGCGGAGATTATCCGCAGGCTGAATTTGGCGCCGTGCGACATCGTCGCCCATTCCTTCGGCGCGAGGGTTGCGATTCTTCTGGCGGCAACCTATCCCGAACTGGTCGGGCGCATGATTCTGACCGGCGCGGCGGGCATCAAAAAGCCGAAGACCGGCGGGGCAAACATGAAGCAGAAGCTGTATAAAGGGCTTCGCGGCGCGGTCAACCTGATGGATAAGACCCGCCTGTTTGGAAATCTGCCGGAGAAGGGGCGCGAGGCTCTCGTGCAGCGGTTCGGCTCGGCAGATTACAAGGCTCTTTCGCCGGAGATGCGCAAAACGTTCGTCAAGATTATTTCGCAGGATTTGACGGACGAACTGCCGCACATCAAGGCACCGACGCTGCTCTACTGGGGCGAGGACGACACGGAAACGCCGCTCTGGATGGGCAAGATGATGGAAGAAAAGATTCCCGATGCGGGGCTGGTTGTGGAGAAGGGCGCAGGTCACTTCGCCTATCTGGAACAGAATCAGCGTTTTTTGCGCATCGTGAAAAATTTCCTGCTGGAGGGTAGAGCGTGAGATTTCTTTTGATGATATTGCAGGCGGTTGCGCTGGGCTGTGCGAGCGCAGCGGCAGGTCGGCGCGTGCTGCACTATTTGCAGTTGGAGAGCTATCAGCTGCCGGGCTATGTAAAAAGCGTGAAGCGCAACGCGGCGCGCGCATTCCTTCCGTCGGTCGCGATGGCGGCGGCAGGCGTGGCGGCACTCGTCGTGAGCGGGCTGTCGGGGCTGGCTTTGCTGCTGGAAGCTCTGATGGCGCTGCTGCTGGTCGTGCGGGCGAGTCGTGAGAAGGCAAAGAAGCCCTTCGTCGTGACCGAGCGCGTCAAGCGGCTGATTACAATCCATGCCGCGGTGAACACGCTGCTGGCGTTCATCCTGCTGTGGATTTCGCCCGTGCTGGCGTATCTGCTTCCGGCGTTTGAGCCGGCGCTGCTGATGCTGGCGGCGGTGATTGCCGCGCCGATGGAGAAGCACATCGCCAATCAGTTTGTCAAGGACGCGCAGGCGCGGCTCGATGCGATGCCGAGCCTGATTAAAATCGGCATCACGGGCAGCTACGGCAAGACAAGCACGAAGTTTCTGCTCAGGGACATTCTGTCGGTGAAATACAGCGTGCTGGCGACGCCGTCGAGCTTTAACACGACGATGGGCGTAACACGCGTCATCCGTGAGCAGCTGACGCCCGCCCATCAGGTGTTTATCGCCGAGATGGGTGCGCGGCATGTGGGGGACATCAAGGAGCTGGTCGAGCTGGTTCATCCGTCGATGGGACTCATCACATCGGTCGGACCTCAGCATCTGGACACGTTCGGAACGATTGAGCGCGTGCGCGATACGAAATATGAGCTGATTGACGGACTGCCCAAGGACGGAACGGCGATTTTCGCGAGGGACGGCGCAATCTGCGAGGAGCTTTACGCCAGATGCCCGCTGGAACACAAGTATATGCCGGGCATGCTGGTCGATGCGAAGGATATTGCCAGCGGCCCGTGGGGAACGCGATTCACGCTTGTGGACACCCAAACGGGGGAGCAGGCTCCCTGTCAGACGAGGCTGCTGGGCGAACACTCCATCTCCAACCTGCTGCTGTGCTGCACGGCGGCGCGCGCGCTGGGGATGACGCTGGAGGAAATCGCGCTGGGCGTATCGCACTGTCAGCCGGTCGAGCATCGGCTTGAGCTGCTGGACGGCGGCGCGGGCATCAGCATCATCGACGATGCGTTTAATGCGAATCCGGTTGGCGCACAATGCGCATTGCGCGTCATCGCGGGCTTCCCGGGACGGAGAATCATCATCACGCCGGGCATGGTTGAGCTGGGCGGCGAGGAAGCCGCCTTCAACCGAAAGTTTGGTGAACAGATGGCAAAGAGCGTGGATGTCGCGATTCTGGTTGGCAAAAAGCATACACAGCCCATTGTCGAGGGCTTGAAAAACGCGGGATTCCCGCAGGAAAATATACATGTGGTGGGCAATTTGGAAGAAAGCACGACGCTGCTTCATTCGATGATGAAAGCGGGCGATGTGGTGCTTTACGAAAACGATCTGCCGGATAATTACAGCGAGTGAGGAGCGTGTGAATAGATGGATAAGATGAATATTGCGGTTTTCTTCGGTTCGCGGAGCTGTGAGCATGATGTGTCGATTGTGTCGGCACTTCAGCTCATCGAGGCGGCGAAGGCAGCGGGTTTCAACGTGACGCCGGTGTATATTTCCCGCGACGGCTTGTGGTATACGGGCGAGCCGCTGGAGCAGATTGAGACGTTCCGCGACTTTAACCCGATGACCAAGGGCATTACGCGCGTGACGCTCGATGTCACCGCGAACGCGGGCGACCTGTGGGCTTGGCCGCCGCAGAGAGCCGGTCTGTTTGCGAAGGTGCCGACGCCGGTTGCGCATATCGACTGCGCGATTCCGGTTTTCCACGGCTGGCATGGCGAGGACGGCACCATTCAGGGTTTGTTTGAAATGGCGAACATCCCGTATGCGTCCACGGGCGTGCTTGGCTCTGCCATCGGCATGGATAAGATTGCGATGAAGCTGCTGCTGCGCGGCGCGGGCTATCCAGTGCTGGACTTCGTATGGTTTACGCGCGAGCAGATTAAAAAAGACCGCAAAGCGGTCGTTGAGCGCGTCGAGAAGGAAATCAAGTATCCGGCGTTCATCAAGCCGGCGGCGTTGGGCTCTTCCATCGGCGTTTCCCGTGCGAAGAACCGCGACGAGCTGGAGCGCGCGCTGGAGGTTGCCGCGTCCTATGACCGCCGCGTTCTCGTAGAGGTCGGCGTAGTGCATCCGGTTGAGATTAACTGCGCGGCGCTCGGCTATGGCGAGGAGGTGCAGACCTCGGTCTGCGAGATGCCGATTCCGTCGAGCAACGACACGTTCCTGGATTTCTGGCAGAAGTATCTGCGCAACGCAAGCACAAAGGGCGAGGAGAGCCGCGGCATGAAGTCGCTCAGCCGCGCCGTGCCTGCGCCGATCGGCGAGGAGCTGACCAAGAGAATCCAGACGATGACCGCGGAAATTTTCAAGCTGATGGACTGCTGCGGAACGATCCGCGTGGACTATATTCTGGATCAGAACGACGTGCTGTTTGTCAACGAGCCGAATACGATCCCCGGCTCTCTGGCGTTCTATCTCTGGAAGGCGGGCGGTCTGGATTTCCCGAAGCTGGTGGAAAAGATGGTCGAGGACGCACTGCGCAAGCATGCTGACAAGAACAGCAGCGTATTTGCCTACGATTCCAGCATCCTCAAGAAGGTTGCTTCCGGCAGCAAGGGCGCGAAGCGATAAGGGGGAACGGGTTTTGGGGCGTCGCCCCAAGCCCCAGCAGGGAACATTGTTCCCTGCACCCTTTCTCCCTGTATCACTTCGTGATACAGGACAATAACCATATTGTGTTATTCTCATGCTTTGCGCCGCAAAGCAAAGATGGG
>URJN01000141.1 GCA_900548125.1 uncultured Eubacteriales bacterium | reverse complement strand
ACTCAAATATGCTTATTTTCGCTGATTAGCTGCTTTCTTTTCTGTAAAAGGGCAGACTTCCCCCTTGATTTATGTTGTGGAAAGTTTTCGACCGACAATCGCCAGCGAATACAAATTGGCACAGGCAAACAGGGCATACAATCGGTTTTCGTTTTTCTTTAATCCGCGATAAACGACTTTTTTATAACCGAATTGGCACTTGATAATTCGGAATACATGCTCGACCTTGGAAAAATGCTCATTTTGCTGGATTTCAGAGCGTTTCTGAACGCCGAGATATCCTGAATCGCCATAAACGACTTCGTCATCTTCCCGAATCAGATTTACGGTTTCGGTAATATCGTGCTTGTTCGCCGAGGTAACCGTAACGGTATGGAGCAATCCACTTCCAGCGTCTACGCCAACATGACATTTCATACCGAACCGCCATTCATTACCCTTTCGGATTTGATGCATTTCCGGATCGCGAGCCTTCTCTACATTTTTTGTTGAGCTAGGCGCGTCGATAATCGTGGCGTCCACAATCGTACCGCCTTTCATCATGTGACCGCTTTGTACCATGACTCGGTTTATTGCTTCAAAAAACAGCTTGTTCAAGCCGTTTACTTCCAGCAGATGACGGAATTTGCACAGTGTTGTCTCGTCCGGCACGGATTCTTTCAGAAAATCAATACCTGTAAATTTCCGCATTGCATAGCTGTTATAGACAGCGTCTTCAGTTGCAGGTTCAGACAGATTAAACCAGATCTGAAGCAGGTACATCCTCAGCATTTTTTCGATACCTATAGGTAGGCGGACGTCCCCGTTTTCCCTTGGGATAATACGGTTCAATTACGCCTATTCATTCATCCCATGGAATAATTTCATCCATGATCTCAAGAAATTCTTCTCGTCTTGTCTTCTTTTTACGACCGCTGTACTCAATGTCAGTAAACGTTCCCTGCTTCACTTTTTCAACGCCCTTATTTGTTGGCTTTATTATGCCATATTCTAGCCGTTCATTTATAGCCTCGATTAAATTCAGAAGTTCCTTAGTTTTACCCTTGAAATATCGGTATTGTTAGCTTGACAGCCCCTTTGTCTACACTCTGCGTCTCCCGAAAGGGAGGCTTTTTTGTTAGAGTCAACTCATTTTGTCAAACAGAGGTTCTCATCAAATTCCTTTTCCAAAAGAACCATACCATCGTCCCGATCCAGCACCTTCACTTTGACGCCCGCTTCGCTCGCTTTGCCGACTTCTTCCACAATCACGCCTGTCCCTCGGTTCACGACAAGGCGATAGCTCTGTCCGTTTTCCGCCGCTTCCTCCAGTCGCTCCAGCGGGAACAGGCTGTTTGACCACTTGGAGAACAGATCCTCCTCAAAGATGTGTTCCCTTGCGATATTCTGCATCAGCGTCATCTGCTTTTCGCTTTCAAAGAGCGCAGAACCCGCGCCGATGTCCACCTCAATGGAAAAATCGTCGTCATGCAGCAGCATCAGCACGCGTTCAATATCGGCTTGCGCCCCCATATCCGCGAGCTTTTTCTCTCGGTAGGTCTGCGCGTCCGTTTCCCACGCGGCGTATTTTTCTTCTCCCCGATGGTCGGCAATATCGTAATGTTCGGAAATGTATCTGCCCAGATAGTCCGAAACCTTCCTCGCGCCGGACGGGTTCAGATGCTCGTGTGCATCAAAGCAGTCCGTCGCATAGTCTGCCACCTGATTCATGCTGACAAAGTCGATATAATCCACGCCGTATTCCTCGGCGATATAGTAAACCGCATTGGCATCCATCTGCTGTTCCTCCGACGCGGGATAGGGCAGATGCACCAGCAGAACGTCGATTCCCCTTTTCTGACAATCCTCGATGATTCTGCGCAGATAGATAAAGCCCCATTGTCCGTTTTCCTCCGTCGCCCTGTATTCGTCGATGAGGTCGTAATCCTGCGCATCCGCAACGGCCATGACGCTCTTCGCGCCCTTTTCCCGATTGTATATCGGATGGAAATCCTCGCTCGTCAGCTCGCTCCAGCGGGAATGATACTTGCCGAGCGTAAACAAGTACTCCCATTTCATATCGGCATAGGCAACGCCGCTGTCGTCCACCGCGTAGGGATCATCCATCAGGTCGTCAAGCGCGGCGATCTTTGTCCAGCTGATGGGGTAGCAGTCAAACGCCGTATGCACATCGCTGCTGTTGCCCGAAAGTTTATAGGTCTTGCTCGTTCCCTGAACATCCAGCACAACGAGCTTCGGATCGGCGTAATCCAGCGCGTTTTGAAGTGCCCAATAGCTGATGGGCAGCGTGTTGCCGTAGCTGGCGATATTGTAGCCCGTTATGCCGTATTTTTCCCACATCTCCATCGGAAATACGCCGGTATTCATGATGCTGTCGCCGAGGAACAGCACATCGTATTCCCCCGCGCGGTCAAGAAACGGCTTCATCTTTTCGACGCTTTCCTTGCGCTCGACCAGCTTGCTGACGCCCGCCACCATGCCCAGCGTCAGCGCACAGAATAGCATCGCCTTGAGGAAACCGCCTATCTTCTTTTTCATGGTCAAGCCTCCTCAAAAGTTAAAGTAAATGAAGCTCGCTTCGCTGAAGCCGCTTCCCCAAACGCCCATCAGCAGCACCGCAAGCACGCCCGTCATCAGGATTGCCCAGCGAATCGGCAGGGCGCGCGCCGCCAGCCAGCCGCGGACGTCCTTTCCGTTTTCCTCCGCAAGGGAGACGGCAAACAGCAGCAGTGTGCCCGCCGCCAGCACGCGGGCATCCACCGCGCTCACGCCGAGCTTTTGCAGCGTTTCCATGCTCAGCTGAGCCATCTTCGGCCGTCTCACCACCGTTCCAAGCATTCCAAAAGCATCGGCGGCATGAGCGCAGCGGTCAAAGAACCAACCGATGTTGACGATGACAAATGTCCGCAGAACGCGGAAAACATGGAAGCCCTTCGCCGCCGTCAGCCGCGGCAGGCTTTCGTTCATCCGCTTGTACGTCGGCTCCATCAGCGCGGTAAACGCGAGAATCACGCCGTTATACAAACCCCAGAGGATATAGTTGCTCGTCGCGCCGTGCCATACGCCGACCAGCAGGAACACGAGCAGATTGCCCAGTGCCGCGGGAAGCGCACGAGCAAACGACGCGCCGAAAACCTTCTTGGCGCCCTTGGAGAGCCGCGCCACCGGCTTGCACAGCGCAAACGGATAGAACACATAGTCGCGCATCCATGCACCCAGACTGATGTGCCACCGCCGCCAGAAATCGCCCAGCGATACGGCAAAATACGGGCGTTTGAAATTCTCCGCCAGACGGATGCCGAACAGCTCCGCAATGCCGGCGACCAAGTCGATACCGCCCGAAAAATCGCAGTATTGCTGCAAGGAATACGCCAGCACGCCCAGCACCGTCACCGCGCCGCCCCATTCGCCCACGTTTTCCGAAAACACGGCGGAAACCAGCGGAAGCGCACGGTCTGCGATGACCATCTTTTTAAACAGACCCCAGAGCATCAGCAGGGCACTTTTTTCGACGTTGACCGGCGCGCCGCCTGTTTCAAACTGCTCCTTCATCCGGTCATAGCGTCCAATCGGTCCCTGAATCAGCTGCGGGAAGAACGAAACGAACAGCGCAAACCGCGCCGGATTCCTTTCCGGCGCATATTTGCCGTTGTATACATCCAGCAGATAGCCCATGGACTGGAACGTGTAGAAGCTGATGCCCAGCGGCAGGAGCAGCCCCAGCGGTTCGCGCCCAAACCAGCCGCGCACATCGTCCGTGTATTTCAGCACGGCAAGCAAGCCGAAGTTCAGCAGCAGCGTGCCAAGCATCCATGCACGCTGTTTCACCTTCGCTTCGGCTTTGAGCTTTTTCTTTTCATCGGGCGAAAGCGAGGCCTTCCCCTCGCGCAGACGCGCGCGGCTCGCTTCCCCAATCTTCCCGATGATACGCGCGCCGAGCCACGTTGTCAGCGTCGTCGTCAGGATAAACGGAAGCCCCGGCAGGCTGCGCGACGCATAGAAGCCATAGCTGACCGCCAGCAGCGCCACCCAGCGAAACCTCGCCGGGCAGACATGATAAACCGCCGCGCAGGCAAAGCCGTAGGCGGCGAGCAGAAATAATGTCATCTTTTTTCTCCGAATCGAGGCAGCCTTTGAGGCATTGCCCCGCCCTCCGCGTCACGCCCGTTTTGGCAAGCCATGACGCTCTGTTCGTGTTTCAGCCTTCCCCAAGTGTCTTCCGAATTTCTTCTTCCAGCATCCGCGCCGACTTTTTCGGCGGCGCACTGTTGCAAAAGCGCATATGCGCGGCTTTTTGATACAGCGCCTCCCGCTGAGCGTAGAGCGTGCGCATGCGCTCTTCCTTGTTCCCTGCAAGGTTCGGGCGCGTATCCTGCCGAACATCGGCGATAATCTCCTCCAGCGGACGGCAGAGCCAGACGACAAGCCCCTTTTCCCGCATCGCCGCTATGTTTTCTTCCCGCGTGACGATGCCGCCGCCGGTTGCAATCACGGCGTCATCCGCGCAAAGCGCGTCAAGGAGTGCCGCCGTTTCATATTTTCTGAACCCCGCGTCGCCCTCCGCGGCAAAGATATCGGGAATGCTCCTTCCCTCGCGCCGCTCGATCTCCCCATCCAGATCAATAAACGCCTTGCCCAGCCGCTTGGCAAGCATCCGCCCCAGCGTGCTTTTGCCGCATCCCATCATGCCGATGAGCAGAATCGGCTTAACCATGCGTCCGTTCCTCCGCTGCCTGATAGACGCCCAGCAAACGGCAGTTCTCGCAGTCGCTTTGCAGCGACCCCATCAGCACGCCAAGATGGTCATCGCGCAGATTGCCCGTCAAATCGACATAGAAGCAATACTCCCAGTTCGAATCATGCAGCGGGCGGGACTCGATGTGCGTCATGTTCATGCCCATCGCCACAAAGCTGGACAGCGCGCGCATCAGCGTGCCGCGCTCATGGCGCAGGGTAAAGGTGACGGTCGCCTTATCCGGAATGCCAATCGGCGTAGGCGACGCGCTGACGATGACAAAGCGGGTGTGATTGCCGCTGAACGTGTGAATATCCGGCGCAAGAATCTCCAGCCCGTAGTGCTTCGCCGCAAGTCGGGACGCGATTGCCGCGCAGTGCTTATCCCCCATCTGCGCGACATGCTTTGCGGCGATAGCCGTGTTGAAATACGGTGTTTTGACCCAATCGGGATGCTCACCCAAAAACGCGGGACACTGTGCAAAGCCCTGCTCATGGCTGAATACCGTCTGAATATCCTCGACCTTCGCGCCCGGCACGCCGAGCAGGCAGTGTTCTACCCGAACAAGCTGTTCGCCGACGATATGGCAGGCATATTTGCCCAGCAAATCATATACATCGTTGACCGAACCGGAGGAAGAATTCTCTACCGGCACAACGCCGTAACGTGCCTTGCCGTCCGCAACCGCGAGAAAGACCTCCTCAAACGTTTTGTAGTTCACCCGTTCGCATTCCTCGCCGAAGAAACCGACGACCGCGCTTTCGCTGTATGCGCCCGGCACACCGCTGTACGCAATGAGTCGGGTTTCCGTCTGCGCTTCCAGATAACGCCGCTGCTCCTCGCGGGACAGACGCATGATTTCCCCAAAAAGGCTCATCACGCTCTGCGCCAGCTCGGGCGACGCCGCCTGATGCGCGCGGGAGCGCAGTACGGCGTCCTCCCGCGCGGGGTTGAGAATGTCCATATAATGTGCCTGCTTATACAGCGCGATGTCATGGCTGACATTCATTCTTCTTTCAAAGAGCTTCACAATCTCAGCGTCGATTTCGTCAATCTCTTTTCGGCAGTCTTCCAAATCTCTCATGGCTTTACTCCTTCGTTTTTTTGGGAGAAGGAACGATGGGGCTGCCGCTCCGGGAAACTCGCATAGGGGCGCTGTCCTCTGCCTGCGGCAGACGCGC
>URJN01000140.1 GCA_900548125.1 uncultured Eubacteriales bacterium | reverse complement strand
ATATGGGGCTTTGCCCCATCGCCCCACCAAAGGGCTTTCCGGTCGCCCTTTGGAAACCTTCGGGCGCAAATACTTAGTTTTATTCTTGAAATATCGGTGTTGTTAGCTTGACAGTCCCGTCTTTTTTTGATGCGTATGAAATTGCGTAAAATGCCTCAGCTCGCTTAATCGAACAGATGGCAGCTCACCAGATGCCCGCCGCCCATGTCCTTGGCTTGCGGCATGGTCTCCTTGCAGATGCCCATGCACTGAGGGCAGCGGTTATGGAACGGACAGCCGCTCGGCGGGTTTGCCGGACTGGGAACGTCGCCTTGCAGGTGGATGCGCGTTTTTGGCTCGCTGGGGTCGCGGCGCGGAATGGCGGAAAGCAGCGCCTGTGTGTAGGGATGCAGCGGATGGGTATAGACCTCCTCCGTATCGCCGGTTTCGACGATGCGCCCCAGATACATGACGCCGACGCGGTTGCTGATGTGGCGGACGACGTTCAAATCGTGAGAGATGAACAGATACGAAAGCCCCAGCTCCTCCTGAAGGCTCATCAGCAGATTCAGCACCTGCGCCTGAATGGAAACATCCAGCGCGGAAACCGGTTCATCCGCAACGACAAAACGCGGGCGCGTGATGAGTGCGCGGGCGATGGCGATGCGCTGACGCTGACCGCCGGAGAACTGATGCGGATAGCGGTCGAGCTGTTCGGGAGAAATACCGACCGCGCCGGAAATCCACAGCACGCGCTCGTTCAGCGCATCCTGTGAGAGCTTGAAGTGCGTAATCAGCGGCTCTTCCAGCAGCTTGCGGACGGTCATGCGTGGGTTCAGCGAGGAATACGGGTCCTGAAAGACCAGCTGCATATCGCGGCGTTTTTGGCGCATGGCTTCCGCGTCGAGCGAGCAGAGGTTTTCACCCTCGAAGTAGATTTCGCCTTCCGTCGGCTCAATCAGGCGCAGAATGGTTCTGCCGGTCGTGGATTTGCCGCAGCCGGATTCTCCGACCAGGCTGAACGTTTCTTTTTCGTGAATCGTCAGGGAGACATCCTCGACGGCACGGACATAGCCGACCGTTTTGCGGATGACGCCGCCCTTGATGGGAAAATAGGTTTTCAGATGCTTGACATCGAGTAAAATCTCGCTCATGCCTGTCCCTCCGTTTCCGTTTTGCTGTGCAGGAAGCAGCGGCAAAGATGACCCGGCTCAATTTCGGAAAGCGGGGGAATGCTCTTGCGGCACTGTTCGGTGCAGTGGGTGCAGCGGTCGGCAAAGCGGCAGCCGGAAGAGAAGTTGCCGGCTGTCGGCACCGTGCCGCGGATGGTGTAAAGCTCCTTCTGTGCGCCGCTGAGCGAGGTCACCGAGCGGAGAAGTCCTTCGGTATACGGATGAGCGGGGGCGTGGAAGAGCGTGTTCACGTCCGTCTGTTCGACGACCTGACCGGCATAGAACACGGCGACCTGTTCGCAGGTTTCCGCGATAACGCCGAGGTCATGCGTAATCATGATGACAGAGGTATCGTAGCTCTCGCGCAGATCGTTCATCAAATCGAGAATCTGCGCCTGAATGGTCACGTCCAGCGCGGTCGTGGGTTCATCGGCGATGAGCAGGCGCGGGTTATTGATGAGCGCGATGGCGATCATCACGCGCTGGAGCATGCCGCCCGACAGGTGATGCGGATAATCCTTGAGGATTTCCGCCGCACGCGGAATCTTGACGCGGTTGAGCATTTCAAGCGCGGCATCGTGCATCTGCGCACGGTTCATATCCGTATGAAAACGCAGGGTTTCCTGAATCTGTTCTTCGATGGTATACATCGGGTCGAGTGCGGTCATCGGCTCCTGAAAAATCATGGAGATTTCTTTGCCGCGGATTTTGCGCATCTCCGCTTTGGGCAGGGAGGTCAGCTCGCTGACGCTGCCGTCCTCGCGCTGAAAGCGAATGGAGCTGCCCGCGCCGACGGACAGCGGGAAGGAGAGCAAGCCCATAATCGAGGAACAGGTGATGCTCTTGCCGCAGCCGGATTCTCCGACCACGCCGAAATTCTGACGCTTTTCCAGCGTCAGGTCGATGCCCTCTACCAGCTTGACGGCGGGCGTCTTTTTGCCCTTGTACAGGTCAATGGAGAGATTGCGCATCTCAAGAAGATGATCCATGCCATTCCCTCCTTACACTTTGAGCTTCGGGTCGAGGACGTCGCGCAGCGAGTCGCCCAGAATATTGAAAATCAGAATCGTGACGACGATGAACAGCAGCGGGAACATCGCGACCCATGGCGCGCGAACCATATCTGCGCGGGCTTCGGAGAGCATCGAACCCCAGGACGGATTCGGCGGCTGAATGCCCATGCCCAGGAAGCTGAGCGTCGCCTCGGTCAGAATCGCGCCCGAGAGAGCCAGCGTCGCCTGTACGGTGAACGGCGCGACGACGTTCGGGGAGATATGGCGCACGAGCAGGGGCCACGTTTTGACGCCGACGCTGCGGGCGTTCTTGACGTATTCAAGCCCCTTGGCGGAGATGACCGCGGCGCGCACTGTGCGGCAGAAAACCGGAATGTTGACGATGCCGATGGCGACCATGGTTGGTCCGATGCCCTTGCCCAGCACGGCGGAGATGAAAATCGCCAGCAGGATGGACGGGAAGGCGAACAGGATATCCATGATGCACATGATGACCCGATCGACCTTGCCTTCAAAATAGCCGGCAGTCAGACCGAGCAGATAGCCGAAGAACGCGCCGATGCCCACGGCAATCAAGCCGACCTCCATCGACACGCGCGCACCGTACAGCACGCGGCTGAAGATATCGCGTCCGAATTTGTCCGTGCCGAAGATATGTTCAGCGGTCGGAGCCTGAAAGCGTCTGCCGATGGCGTCGTATTCATAGGGGGCGAGCAGGGGGGCGAAAATCGCCATCAGCACCAGCAGCACGACGCCGACGATGCCGATGCGCCCCATCGGATCTTTCCAAAGCTCCTTGATGGTCTTTATAAAGCTCTTCATCTTGTCTTTCCTCCGTCAATCATAAGAGATGCGCGGGTCGATATAGGCGTAAAGCACGTCCACCACGAGGTTGACGATGACGTAAACGAACGCGATGAACAGCACACAGCCCTGCACGACGGGGTAATCGCGGTTGTTGATGCCGGTCAGCGTCATCTGTCCCAGACCGGGGAGGGAGAAAATCTGCTCAATGACGACTGCGCCGCCCAGAAGCGAGCCGATCTGCATGCCGACCAGCGTGACAATCGGGATGAGCGCATTGCGCAGCGCGTGTTTGAAGATGGCGATGCGTTCGCTGGCACCCTTGGCGCGGACGGTCTTGATGAAATCCAGCCGCAGAACCTCCAGCACGGAGGAGCGCGTCATGCGCATGACGGAGCCTGCCATGCTCGTGCCCAGAATCAGAGAGGGCAGCAGCATGATTTCCAGATTCTTGAGCGGATCTTCAAAGAGACCGACATAGTTGAGCGGGGGATAGTAATTAAACGCCAGCGACAATACGAGGATGATGAGAATAGAGAGCGCAAATCCCGGAATGGATACGCCCAGCAGCGCGACGACGCGAACGACGCGGTCAACCGCGCTGTTGCGCTTTACGGCGGCGAGAATACCCAGCGGAAGCGCAATGCACCAGGAGATGATTGCCGCGAGAATCGCCAGTTCAGCCGTAACCTTGAAGCGGGTCAGGATTTCCGGAAGGATATCCGCGCCGGAGCGGAAGGACTGACCGAAATCGCCGTGGAGGACGCCGCCAATCCATTTGAGATACTGGGTGACGACGGGCTGATCCAGTCCATAGCGCGCGTTGACCTGCTCAATCAGCTCGGGCGTTGCGTCAATGCCCAGCATACCGGAGGCAAAGCCGCCCGGAATCAGGCGAAGCACGGCGAAAATCGCGATGCTGATGCCCAATAGAACAGGAATAAGCTGCAAAAGGCGGCGGATGATGTAGTTTTTCATGATTCACACTCCCTGCGTAATAACCCTGCTTCAATCAAGCTCGGGCAGTCTGCGGACAGGCTGAGGAAACCAGCACGTCTTGCGCTGGCTTCCTCAGCCCGCCCAGCCGAAGCCGGACGGGGAAGAATGACGAAGGCGGCAGGGGCAAACCCTGCCGCCGCATGGGAAACGATTTTTACTCGAAGTACGCCTCGGTGAAGTCGCCCGCGTTTGCGGCAAACGGCTCATAACCCTTGAGGTTGGCACTGGTGAAGAGGTAAGACATCGGGCTGGCGAACCAGAGGTTCGGGCACTCGTCGATAATCAGCTGCTGAGCTTCCTTGTAGTAGCCCTCGCGAGTCTCTTCGTCAGTCGTGGTGATGCCCAGCGCGCAAAGCTCGTCCACGCGGTCGTTCTTATAGCCCCAGACGTTGGCGTTGCCGGTGCTGGAGTAGAAGAAGCTGACGGCACGGTTCGGGTCAGTGCCGGAACCATTCTGGCCGCACATGGTGTCAAAGCCGGCTTCCGGCGTGCTCATCTTCTTCCAGATGTCCACGTATTCGCCGGATTCGAGGTTGCTGATGGTGACGTCGATGTAGATTTCCTTGAGCTGCTGCTGGAGGACGACCGCGGTGTCGCGGATGGAGTCGAGCAGACCGGCAGCCATGGTGATGGACAGGCGGTTATCCTTGGAATAGCCGGCTTCTTCCATCAGCTTGCGGGCTTCTTCGATGTTCTGCGTGTACAGCGGGGATTCCTTCGCGGCATCCCATACCCAGTGACCCATAGCCGGGGCGACAAAGGTAGAAACCGTCGCTTCGCCGTTGTAGACGTAGTCAATGATCATGTCGCGGTCTACGGCAAGGCTCATCGCCTGACGGACGCGCTTATCCTGGAGCTTTTCGCTGGAAAGGTTGAAGCCCAGGTAGGTGTAGTCGTTAGACTGATAGGAGATGACCTTGATGTTGGCGTCGCGCTCGACGTCGGCAAGGTTCATCGCGCTCAGGGAGCAGAGGTTGATATCGCCGGTACGCAGAGCGGCAAGGCGCGCGCTCTCGTCGCCGAGCAGATAGAAGGTGATGCCGTCCAGCTTCGGGGCGTTCTCTTTCCAGTAATCCTCGTTCTTAACCAGCGTGATGTGGTTGTCAACGACGGACTCACTGTACTTGAAGGGGCCGGTGCCGCACATGGTATCGACGGAGGACAGGCTGCCGCCGTTCGCCTCGACGACCTCACGGCAGACGATTGCGCCGTAGCTGGAGGTCATGCCCGCCATGAACGCCGCGTTCGGGGCGGAGAGGGTGAACTTGACGGTGTAATCATCCAGAGCCTCGACGGACTCGACGCCGCCGAAGTAGCTGGCGCTGGAGCCGAGCGCGCCGATATCGCCGTACTCGGTCTTGCCGAGGATGCGGTCAAAGCTGTAAACCACGTCGGCAGAGGTCATCTCACGGCCGTTGTGGAACTTGACGCCATGGCGCAGATGGAAGACGTAGGTCACGTCGTCCGGATTTTCCCAGCTTTCGGCAAGAATGCCGCCGAATGTCATGTCTTTGTTGAAGGTGAGCAGCGGTTCATAGACCTGGTTGAAAACGCGGGTCGCGGCAATGGCGGAGATGGTGTGCGGATCGAATCCCGCCGGCCAAGTGTCCGTGCCGTACTTGAGGATCTGACTGCCGTCTGCCAGCGCACCTGCGCCGAGAGTCAGACAGAGCATCAAAGCCATCACCAGAGCCAACAGTTTCTTCATGGAATGACCTCCCTATAAGTGTTTTTTTCGTATGAAACAGAGGTACGCCCTCTGCCGATACCGTGGGGACGGGGACGTGGGACGGGAACGGGGGGACGTTTGGGGCACTGCCCCAAGCCCCGGCAGGGAACTGAGTTCCCTGCACCTTCCACTTCATTTATCGCTTTGCGATAAATGGATGAAAAAAGCGTTTAAACCGCCGCGAAGCGGAGAAGGGAGCCTGAGGGACGGGTCCCTCAGGG
>URJN01000139.1 GCA_900548125.1 uncultured Eubacteriales bacterium | reverse complement strand
GGCAGTCGGAGAGGTCAGCTTATTCAAAATACCCCAGTGCCTTTTCTTCATCGCCATCGTAAAGCACGCGCATCAGAGCCAGACCACTGGCGGGCGCGGTCTGTCCGAGTGCCAGACGGTCGCCGGTTTCGATGGCTTTTTCGATGCAGCCCATCTCACGTTTGCCCGTACCGACTTCCATCAGCGTGCCGGCGATGATGCGAACCATATTATACAGAAACCCATCGCCCAGCACCGTCAGCACGACATCGTCGCCGCATCGCCTGACCTGTGCGCGGTAAAGGGTGCGCACCGTGCTTTTCGCAACGCTTCCGCTTGCGGCAAACGCCGCAAAATCGTGCTTTCCGCAAAGGCTCTGCGCCTCTGCGTCCATCTTTTCGGCATCCATGAGAACAGGAACATGCGCCTTATACTGCCTGCCGATGGCGCACATCTGCCGCTGATTATAAAACGTATAGCGGTAAACCTTTCCGCAGGCGGAAAAACGGGCATGAAAGCCATCCGGTGCTGCCGCGCTCTCCCGAATCCGGATATCGGGCGGGAGCATGGTATTCAGCGCAAAGCTCACCTTATCCGGCGGAATGCGGGTCGCGCTGTCAAAATGCGCGCAAAGCCCGAAGGCATGCACGCCCGCATCCGTTCGGCTCGCCCCCGTGACGGCGATCTTCTCCCCCGTCAGTCGGGAAAGAGCCTCCTCCAGCGTCTGCTGAACGCTCGGACCGTTGATTTGCCTCTGCCAGCCGCTGTACGCCGTGCCGTCATATTCGACAACGAGCTTAAAACGCCGCTGTCCCTCGGGCGGATGATCCGCGGGGCTGGGAATGTGGTGGCTTTGCAGCTTAAACTCAGCCAAGGAGTCTGCCCTCCGCAAAGATAACGGCAAGGAACGCCGCCATCGCCAGCGCGCCGAACGCATCCAGCTTCGTATACTTCAGCTCGCGCAGGCGCGTGCGGTGGTCGCCGCCGTGGTAGCAGCGGGCTTCCATCGCCATCGCCAGCTCATTGGCGCGGCGGAAAGAGCTGACAAACAGCGGCACAAGCAGCGGAATCATCGCCTTGGCGCGGGCAATGAGGTTGCCGCTCTCAAAATCCGCACCGCGCGCCATCTGCGCCTTCTGAATCTTATCGGTTTCCTCCAGCAGCGTCGGGATGAAGCGCAGCGCGATAGTCATCATCATCGCCAGCTCATGCGCCGGAAAATGAACCTTCTCCAGCGGATGCATGATGCGCTCCAAGCCGTCGGTCAGCTGCACCGGACTGGTCGTCAGCGTCAGCACGGACGTGCCCATGACCAGGAACACCAGTCTGAGCGCAAAGAAAACCGCGTTATGCAGCGCTTCCCGCGTTAGGGTGAAAAAGCCGAGCGTAAACAGCGGCGTTTCGCCCTGCACAAAGAACAGGTTCAGCACAAATGTAAAGATGATGATGAACCGAAGGGGCTTGATGCCCTTGAGCAGATAGGAAAACTTGATGCCCGAAATGCGCACCACGATATACAAAAACAGCAGCGCGATGGCATAGCCCGGCAGGTTGCCCACGCAGAACACGCCGACGATATACAGAATCGTCAGGATG
This sequence comes from uncultured Eubacteriales bacterium, assembly GCA_900548125.1. GTDB lineage: Bacteria > Bacillota > Clostridia > Christensenellales > Aristaeellaceae > Ventricola. The sequence goes on along the minus strand of URJN01000139.1, from coordinate 4,382 downwards.
AGCTTCATGCGCGGGTCCATGCGATGAATGGCGGAATCTCCGGGAAAATACTGTCCCAGCGTGATATCGTTAAGCATGGCGGCCTCCCTTTCCGATGGCGGCTTCAACCGCCGCGCGGACTTCATCCATCTGGTAAATGCCTTCCGGAATGTCGAATCCCTTTTCGCGGAGCTTCTGCGCCAGCTCAACCGCCTGCGGCACATCCAGACCGATGGCACGCAGCTCCTCGCCCTTAGCGAAGACCTCGCGCGGCGTTCCATCCATGACGACACTGCCGTGATTCATGACGATAACGCGTTCAGCCAATGCCGCCACGTCATCCATCGAGTGGCTCACCATGACGATAGTCGTGCCGGATTCCCGATGCAGGTCGCTGATCAGCCCCAGAATTTCTTCTCTGCCGCGCGGGTCAAGTCCTGCGCATGGCTCATCCAGCACAAGCGTCTGCGGCTCCATCGCCAGCACGCCCGCAATCGCGACGCGGCGCATCTGTCCGCCGGAAAGCTCAAACACCGAACGCTCGGCGAGCTTATCATAATCCAGCGCAACGCGGCGCATCGCCGTGCGCACGCGGCGGTCGATTTCCGCCTCGTCCAGCCCCAGATTCTTCGGTCCGAAGGCGATATCCTTCGCAACCGTTTCTTCAAACAGCTGGTTCTCCGGATACTGGAAAACCAGACCGACGCGGCGGCGAATGGCACGCCTGTCCGTATTCTTATCCGCCAAATCCAGCCCATCGACCAGCACGCGCCCGCTCGAAGGCATAATTAACCCGTTCAGATGCTGCACAAGGGTGGATTTTCCGCTGCCGGTATGACCAATCAGACCGATGAACTCGCCGTCGTTAATCGTCAGGGACACGTCATTCAGCGCCTTCGTTTCGTACGGGCCGCCCTGCATGTATACATAGTTCAAATGCTCGATGACAATCGACATACTTCCTCCACCATCTCGTCCACAGTCAGCACATCCGCACGCACGTCCACGCCGTCCGCACGCAGCATGTGCGCCAAATCCGTCATCGGCGGTACGTCAAGCCCCAGTGCGCGAACCTGCTCCACCTTGGTGAAAACCTCGCGCGGCGTTCCGCTCATGGCAATCCTGCCCTCGTCCATGACGATCATATAATCGGCGGTCGCGGCTTCGCTCATGTAATGGGTAATGATGACGACGCTGATGCCCTCTTCCCGGTTGAGCCTGTGAACCGTATTCATGACCTCGCGCCGTCCGCTCGGATCAAGCATAGCGGTCGATTCATCCAGAATGATGACATCCGGCTTCATCGCCAGCACGCCCGCGATGGCGACGCGCTGCTTCTGTCCGCCGGAGAGCATGTGCGGTGCTTTCTTGGCGAACTGGCTCATTTGAACCGCGGCAAGTGCTTCGTCGATGCGCACGCGAATCTCCTTGGGCGGCACGCCGTTGTTCTCCAGCCCGAACGCGACGTCTTCTTCAACGACCGTCGCGACAATCTGGTTATCCGGATTCTGGAAAACCATGCCCGCATGCTGACGGATATCGAAGACGAGATCGTCGTCACGCGTATCCATGCCGACGACCCACACCGTGCCCTCCGAAGGCACATACAGCGCGTTGAAGAGCTTGGCAAGCGTCGATTTGCCGCTTCCGTTATGACCGAGTATCGCGAGGAACTCGCCCTTCTTTACGCGCATGTTCACATGATCCACCGCGTTTTTCTCCGCTTCCGGATAGGCATAGCAAAGCTCGCTGGTGATAATGCGGTTATCATTCAGATTTGACACTGACCATTCCTCCGTGTACAAAAAACAGCACCCCAAAAACTTCCGTCTTTGGGGCGCTGTAAAAGCATAGCAAATAGATGCCGTCCTCTTCCATCCAGACTATACTGTCGGTTTCGGAATTTCGCCGAATCGAGGGTCACTTGACCCGTCGCGGACTATACCGCCGGTCGGGAATCTCACCCCGCCCTGAAGACTCACTGATTATAGCATAAACATGCTGAAAAGGAAAGAGCAAATTTATCCTTCCGCCCGCTTACTGGTTGAAGGTGACAACTTCCTCTTCCGGCGGCTGAGCCGGCTCAACCTTGGTCACATACAGCACGGGTCCGACACCCTTGTACTGTTTGCGCTCCTCCGCCCTGACCTCAGCGGTGATCATCTGCCACGTCTTGGGCTGGGGAATCGGCTGACCGTTCGCCTTGGCGATAAAGCCGATGAAGCGCACGTCCTCTGCACAGCAGACCATGCCCATGCGTCCCGGCACGTACTCGTCCTTGCCGATATTGCGGCCGCGGTAGATGTAGCCCTTGAAGCGAACCGTCTTTCCGTCGTAATCCTCCGGATTTTCGGACGCATCGAGGTAGAAAATGCCGAAATGACGATCCTCGATTTCAATCACGGGCGCATCCATATCATAGGGCGGCGGCATGCCCGCGCCGTAATCCTCGCTGGTTCCGTCGTCGTTTTCAAAATAGAGCGACGCCTGCGGGTTCATGCTGCGCACATTGCGGTCGCGGATAAGCTGACGCGTTTCCTCCGTTGCGCGGTTGAAGACGACCATGTCCGCATCGGTGATATGCTGAAGCATGCGCTGACCCATGTTTTTGGCATAGAGGTCAAACGTTTCCGCGTTCACCGTCGTGATAATCTGGTAAATTTCCAGCACCTTGGGCGTGCGTCCAATCGCCGCATCCAAATCCCACATGCCGTTCATCTCGATAATCACACGGTCGGGATGATGCTTGCGGACGAACGCCCGCAGGGTTTCTTCGTTATATTCGTCCTCGTCCTCGATGCACTCCACGACGCTGTGCGTCCTTTTGAGCATATCGGGTTCGTATTCCGTTTCGCCTTCCTCACACTGAATGATGAGCGTATTCTCATCGCGCGTGAAGCCCGGATCCTGCAATACGCTGGCGATAAAAGAGGTCTTGCCGCTTTCAAGGAAACCGGCAAACATGTAAACCGGAATTGCCATCTTGTTCCTCCGATCAGGCGACGCCGAACAGCTGCGCCAGCTTCTCATCCGCCAGCTTGCTGCCGATTACGCACAGACGGCCGGTGTAGTCCGCCGGACCCTTGCGGATATTCTGCTCGCCCGGGGTGTAGTCAAAGTGGAGCCAGCCGCCGTCCGCGCAGGGAACGATGCCCTTCGCGCGCAGAACCATGCCGTACTCGCCGTCATCCAGCTTCGCCAGCATGACGGACAGCTCGTTCTCGCCAAACAGTCGCACCGTTTCAACGCCCCAAGAGGTAAACACCTCGTCGGCGTCGTGTCCGTGATGATGGTGATGATGACCGCAGCTGCAAACGCCGTTCTCATCATAGTGATGATGATGCTCATGCTCATCATGCTCGTCATGGTCATGATGATACTCGTGCTCATCCTCATCCTCGTCATGATCATCGTGGTCATGATGATGGTGATGCTCATGCTCATCTTCATCTTCGTCATGATCATCGTGGTCATGATGATGGTGATGCTCATGCTCGTCCTCATCTTCGTCATGATCATCGTGGTCATGATGATGGTGATGGTGGCAGCACTCGTCCTCATCCTCGTCCTCGTCGCCATGCTCAGCCATGACAACCGCCAGCATATCCTGCGCAAGGTTATGGTCGTCCTGCATCGCGGAGAGGATGGTCTCGCCGCTGATTTCGTCCCACGGCGTGGTGATGATACGCGCCTTCGCGTTATGCTCACGCAGGAGCGCAACGACCGCCTCCAGCTTTTCCTGGCTCATGCCCTGCGTGCGGGAGAGCAGAATCGTGCCGGCGTATTCAATCTGGTTGAGGAAGAACTCGCCGAAGTTCTTGACATACATGCGGCACTTGCCCGCGTCCGCGACGGTCACGAAGCTGCCCATGCAGGCTTCCGGAATATCCTTCTCCACGCCCTCGACCGCACGGATGACGTCGGAGAGCTTGCCGACTCCGCTCGGCTCGATGAGGATGCGGTCCGGATGGTACTGGTCGATGACCTGACGGAGTGCCTTGCCGAAATCGCCGACCAGCGAGCAGCAGATGCAGCCGGAGTTCATTTCAGTCACCTGCATGCCGGCTTCCTTCATGAAGCCGCCGTCGATGCCGATTTCACCGAATTCATTTTCAATCAGGACGACTTTCTCGCCGGAAAGCGCCTCTTTAAGCAGCTTCTTGATGAGCGTGGTCTTGCCGGCGCCCAGAAAGCCGGAAAAAATATCAATTTTCGTCATAAGAAATACGCTTCCTTCTTTAGTATTGATTTCCAAACCTGTATTATAAGCGGAATTTATGAATGATTCAAGTCTTTTGCGCGTGAAATCCGTCCGTTTCGCGCAAATGTTCGCCCTCAGGGCGCGTCCTTCTCCGCCTGTGCGCGGCACAGCGCGCCGAGCGAGCTGATCAGGCCGCGCACGG
>URJN01000138.1 GCA_900548125.1 uncultured Eubacteriales bacterium | reverse complement strand
TTTTCTTTATTATGGCTTGCTTTTGGCGGCGCGGCATGCTATAAATAATGTGTACATTTAGCCAAAACGCAGGTTTAAAAGGCAAGCAATCAGCATAAAGCATTCTGAGCGTATATCGGCGGCTGTTCCCTTTTCTCCGCCGGATGCAAAACCGTTTGGGGTTGACAAAATGCGTGGTTTGCCGTCTATCCCCTGCGCAATGAAAGGAGCGAATTCCCGTGAAACGTCTGTTCTGTCTCCTGCTTCTTTTCCTGCTGCTTCTGCCTTCCTTCGCCTTTGCGAAAGAAAGCGCACAGCCCTGTTACTGGCTGCTGACCGATGTGCGCACTGAAAAGAGCGCATCCCAGCCGTATGGCGACGCATCGGCAGATGCCAGTGTGACCGAGCTGTCCTCTCTGACACCGGAGGAAATGCTGCGGGCGATGGAGGAAACGCACGTCTTTAACCTGAGTGCTTCCCGCGAACAGACCGGCGCGGCGGCCGACAGCGAATACACGCTCTATGGCATGCCTGCGCTCGTTCCCGGCGCAGCCTGTGCGCGTCTGTCCCTGACGGCGGCAACCAGCGAAGACCCCGGTTCGTTCTATCTCTACACCAATCTGTATGCAAACAACGCGCGCATCCTCCGTGCGCGCGGCAACGGCGCGTGGGTCGTCCGCATTCCTTTCCCGCGCAGGGCGATTTCCGGCGCGACGCGCACCATCGTGCTCGACTCCCGTGAGCTTCACGGCTTTGCCAAGGTCAAGGCAGTCTATACCTATACCGCCGTTGCCGGAAAAATGCTCATCGACTCAAACGGCGATATCGTGCTTTATGACCCGCTGGGCAACGAAACCTATCGCATTTCGCGTTCGCTGGCAGAGGTTCTGCCGGTGTTCTCGTCCACCGCTTCGGAAAGCGGCGATGTCATATTCTCCGCCGAGCTTCAGGCAGACTGCTCTGTCATCACGCGCTTTCTGCCGGGCAGCGGTCTGACCGTCGATGAAATCATCGAGCTGATTCGCAAGGCTCTTTCCTCCTCTCAGACGGACGCCACGACCTCCGCCAGCTTTATCTCCTCTCTGACCTCGGATCAAAACCTCGCAACGCTTTATATTGCGCCAAACAGCAATCTCTCCGATGATGCGCTTTCCCTGCTCATCGGTGCGGCGTCCGGTCAGGCGGTCAGCGTACCCACGCTTCAGGATGCCGTTGAATCCGGCGACATCTCGCTGGATGCTCAGCCGACGTTCACCCCCGTTCCGCTGACCTACAGCGAGCTGGCTAAGCGCATCGCCTCCGGCGAAACGCCGACGCCCGCGCCTTCTCCGGAATTTCTCTCCGCCGCCGCGAAGGAAGCGCAGACCGCGCAGGCTCTCGCGCTCTACGGCGAAAACGGCGTGGAAGCCATCGCTCTCGCTCCGTCCTCCCGCGCAGATGGAGCAGCACTTCAATCCATTGCGCAATCCATCGCACAGGCAGGCGAGGATAAGGATGCCTATGAAGCTCTGTTCGGTGAAAGTGCCGAAGCTCAGGGGCTGTCCGACGGCAGAAACGCCATCCGCTTCACGCCGGAAAACAGTGCTGCCGCCGGTGCTTCCGTCGCGGCGTTGGATGACAGCTATCTGCTCAGCATCCAGCCCGGCAGTGTTGCGCTCCTGCAAAAGGAACTCGACGGTCTGCTGATTACGCTCCGCGCCACGCCCACTCCGACGCCTACGCCGACTCCTACTCCTACTCCTACTCCCACACCTACCCCAACTCCCACTCCGACCCCGACTCCGACAGCTGTTCCGACGCCGACTCCCACTCCCACACCGACTCCGACAGCCGTTCCGACGCCGACTCCCACTCCCACTCCGACCCCGACAGCTGTTCCGACGCCTACACCTACTCCCACGCCGACTCCGACAGCTGTTCCGACGCCGACTCCCACTCCCACGCCGACCCCGACAGCCGTTCCGACGCCGACTCCCACTCCCACTCCGACCCCGACAGCTGTTCCGACGCCGACACCTACTCCCACGCCGACTCCGACAGCTGTTCCGACGCCTACACCTACTCCCACGCCGACTCCGACAGCTGTTCCGACGCCGACACCTACTCCCACGCCGACTCCGACAGCTGTTCCGACGCCGACTCCCACTCCCACGCCGACTCCGACAGCCGTTCCGACGCCGACTCCCACTCCCACACCGACTCCCACTCCCACGCCGACTCCGACAGCCGTTCCGACGCCTACACCTACTCCCACGCCGCTTCTGGCAACGACAATCGGCGGTACATCCATTCTCGTTCCGATTGTCATCGTGCTTCTGTTCGTCGTTGTGCTGACGCTGCTCATCGTTCTGATTATCAACGATAAGAAGAAGAACAGCTGATTTTGCCGTATCAACCGTCCTCCGTGCGCATATAAAAGGCAATGTGATTTCAATTGCATCAGCCTGACTGATGACGCAAAAACGGAGGGATTGGATTGAACAGAACGCTTTTCCCCGGTGCAATGGGTCCGGATGGCTTTATCTCCTGTTTTGACCACCTGCTTAGTGAGGCGAAGCTCAAGCGAAAGCTCATCTTCAAAGGCGGACCCGGCGTAGGAAAATCGACATTCATGCGTCGGGTTCACGCCGCTCTCTGTCCCGAAAACGAAGCAGCAACCCTGTATTTCTGCTCCGGTGATCCGGACAGTCTGGATGCCGTCGCCGTACCGCATGCCGGACTGCTCATTCTGGACGGCACCGCGCCGCACATCGTCGATCCCGAGATTCCCGGCGCGCGGGACAGCATCATCAACCTCGGCGTCTGCTTAAACGAAGCAGCCATGCGCCCGCATCTGCCGCATATCCGCGTCTGCATGGCGGATCATGCCGCCTGTTCACGGCGTGCGCGCGCATGTCTGGCTGCTGCCGCTGCGCTGGCAAGGGATCACGCCGCTGTTCTGTGCGCCGCCGCAGACAATGCGCGCATGGCTCGTATGACGCACGCGCTGATTCAGTCCGTCCTCTCCCAAAAGGGCGAAACGAGTGCCGTGCCGTCTGTCCGCCCGATTCTGACCGACGCGGTCACGCCGAAAGGGGAGCTTTGCTTAATCGGCGAAAATGCCCAGCCGCGCGTTTTCCGTCTGCTGGCGCATTGGGGCATGGACATGACGCCTATTCTTCGGGAAATCAGTCTTGCCGCTCGAATGGCGGGCTACGATGTGGAAGAACATCTCTGTCCGACCGTACCCGACCGTCTGCTGCATCTGACCATTCCCGCGCTCGGTACGCTGATTACCTCCAGCGATATCCTGCCTTCAGAGCAGACCTTCGATTTTTCGTCGTGTATTCCGCAGGGTGCGCTTCTCCGCTATGAATGTGCCCTTGAGCAGGGGCGCGCAGGCATCCGGCTGCATCTGCACCGCGCCATCGCCGCTCTCACGCAGGCGAAGCAGCTTCACGATGAGCTGGAATCCTTCTATGTACCCAACATGGACTTTGGACGCTGGCAGGAAATTCTGGAAGAAACGCTGGATACGCTTCAGCCTGCGGACTGAGTCCGCCTGCGCTTCCGCCAAAGTTTTGCAAAGCATGATAGCTTTGCGCACGCGTGCGATTGTTGTGCAGTTTTCTACGCGTTTCCAAAACGGACTGAGTCCGCTCTCACTTCCGCCAAAGTTTTGCAAAGCATGATAGCTTTGCGCACGTGTGCGATGCTGTGCAATTTCCCACGCATTTCCAAAGTGGACTGAGCCCGTCTGCGCTTCCGCCAAACTTCGCAAAATCCTATGCGCAAAAAATCCGCCCCAGAAAAACTCTGGAGCGGATTTTTTAGCTTTCTCTTATTCCACCCAAGTCAGCAGCGCATCCACCTGTCCGCAAAGATTCGTTCTCTCACATTCGGCGGGCAAAAATACGCAGTCGCCGCGCCGCAGGATCATCTCGCCGCCTTCCCACGTCAGCTTGCCGTCCCCCAGCGCGCAGAGCAGGACAAAGTGTTCCGGTGTAAGCGGAAGCTCCATCGCGCTTTCGCAATGCCAGCGTTCCAAAACAAACGCACGCTCATCCAGATACCGCGTCACCGTGCCGCCCGCCCTATGGCGCGCTATGCCCGCGCACGGCGGCAGATGCAGCGACACATCCGTCACATCCAGTCCCTTTTGGATGTGCAGCTCGCGTCCTTTTCCATGCGCATCCACGCGATCCCAGTCGTAGAAGCGATACGTCACGTCGCTGGATTGCTGAATCTCCATCAGCGTAACGCCGCCGCCCAGCGCATGCACCATGCCCGCCGGAATGTAATACACGTCGCCGGCTTTCACGTTCACCGTGTTCAGGCATGCACGAACCGTTTCGCCGCCCTCTTCGCAGGCGTGCGCCAGCATATCCCTGCTCACGCCCTCGCGGATGCCATAGACAATCTGCGCGTCCGGCTGTGCATCCAGAATCACCCATGCTTCCGTCTTGCCGAGCTTGCCCTGCTCATTCGCGCGGGCATAGGCGTCATTCGGATGCACTTGAACGGAGAGCCTGTCTCCGGCGGAGATGAGCTTGAGCAGCAGCGGGAATTCCTTTCCGACCTTCGTGCCGCGCATCGCCTCGCCGTATGTATCAAGCAGCTCGCTGAGCGTATGCCCCTCGCTGTCGCGGCTCTCAAGACCGGGCAACACGGACACTTCAAGGCTTTCTCCCGTTCGCGAATCGGGAATCGCTTTATGCAGGGCGCGCAATCCCTCACAGCCCCACGGCGTCGCGCTTCCATAACGGAAGGCAGGAAGCATTTTAATCGGTTTCATTTCGTTCCACCCCTTCAAACGCTCTTTCTCTGATTATGAAGGATACTCTTTCTTTCGCTTTCTGTCAAATCCATTTTTCCGCAGAACACACAAATGCTTGACACCTCTGCGGAACAAATTTATACTGAAAGGGCAAAACAGGAAGGAGGTTTACGATGTCTCATTCATCCGAGCAGGAGATTATGGCGCGTCTTTCTCATGTGCCGTGCGGAAAGCCGATCGTCAACCATCTTTCCGATCCCTGTGCGCATTCCGCGCTGAGCGCCTGCCATCGGTGCGCGATGTGCGACAGGGAAAGCAAAGCCCAGCTCGATACGCTGACGCTTTATCCCGGCGTTGAGCTTTGTTTTCAAACCTATCTTTCTTCCTCGTTCACCCATCGTCACAGCATGCCTTCCACAACCGTCATGGAGATCAACCACTGTCGGACGGGGCGCATCGGCTGGCGGATGAAGGATGGACTTTCGCTCTATCTGGGCGAAGGCGACGTTTCGCTGCACAGCATGAGCCGCTGCACGCAGTCGGAAATCGAGTTCCCTCTGCACTGTTACGAGGGACTGTTCTTCTCGGTTGACCTTGACGCCCTGGATGCAAATCCGCCCGAGCTGATGCAGGAAGCGGGCGTTTCCGCCCGCGGCGTATACGAGCGATTCTGTCAGGAAAACAGTGCCGTGCTTTCCGCTTGCCCGCAGAATGCGTCAATCTTTGATGGACTGTATACGATTGACCGAACGATTCTCCTGCCCTACGCACGGCTCAAGTTTCAGGAGCTGATGCTCGTTCTGTCGCGCACGCCCGCACCGGTTTCCGCGCCGACGCCCTATAAAGCCGACCAGATTGCCGTCGTCCGGCAGATTCACGAGGAGCTTCTGTCCGACTTGGGGCAGCGGCGCACAATCGAGGAGCTTTCCAAACGCTATCTGATGAACCCTTCCACGCTGAAGGACGTTTTCAAATTCGTCTACGGTCAGCCGATTGCCGCCCATATGAAGGAGCATCGTCTGGAACGCGCCGCGCTGCTTCTGCGGACAACGGATGATTCCCTCTCCGAAATCGCGGCACAGGTCGGTTATGAAAGCCAAAGCAAATTCAGCTCCGCCTTTAAGAGCGTTTACGGCGTTCTGCCGCGCGAATATAGAAAACAGTCCTTCGGACTCAAAGCAGAATAAAAGGGACCGTCAAGCTTAAACCGAACATTTCAAGAAACAAATATCTAAGCATTTTTGGATATGGGGCTTTGCCCCATCGCCCCACCAAAGGGCTTTCCGAACGTTTACGGCGCCCGTTTGGCGCATCGCCCTTTGGAAACCTTCGGGC
>URJN01000137.1 GCA_900548125.1 uncultured Eubacteriales bacterium | reverse complement strand
ATCGACATCGAAGGCGGTCTGTACAGAACAGGAAACGACTATTCCTTCTATATTCGCCATCTGCGCCGCTTTTTAAACGATACGAACATGGAGATGCTGTGTGACGCGCTCAACCGCGGCGACATGAAGCAGTCCTTCTTCTTCGCCCATACCCTCAAGGGCGTCACGGCGCAGCTCGGCATCGTCGCGCTGTATCATCCGCTTTCCGCCCTGTGCGATCTTCTGCGCACGCAGGACGCCGCCATGCTGCCGCAGGCGCAAGCCGCCCTGCCCGAACTGCTCTCGCTGTATGATCAGGTGATTAGAGAAATCGAAACCTACTGACAAAAGCTCTCCTCCGCAGGTCCTGCGGGGGAGATTTGTTTTTTCCCTTCCTTTGTGGTATGATAAGCGCAGAAGATTTTCTGTCCTTCGGGACGTCCATCAATGAAGGAGAACGCTATGTCAGATACCTTCGTCATCGTTGACGGCAACAGCCTGATGCACCGCGCATTTCATGCGCTTCCGCCGCTTTCCAACGAGGACGGCGTCTTTACGAACGCCGTTTTCGGCTTTCTTTCCATGCTGCTCAAGGTCGTGGGCGACGAACGCCCGCGCTATCTCGCCGTGGCATTCGATATGCACGGCCCGACCTTCCGCCATAAGGATTACAGCGAATACAAGGCAGGCAGAAAACCGACCGCGCCCGAGCTGATTCCGCAGTTTGACCTCGTGCGCCAGTGCCTTGAGCAGATGGGCATCCGCATCCTCACCTGCCCGACGTTCGAAGCGGATGACATTCTGGGTACGTTTGCGCGCCGCTGTGAAGAAGCCGGTATTCCCGCGCTGCTGGTCACGGGCGACCGCGATTCCATGCAGCTGGTCACGGAGACGACCAACGTGCTGTATACCAAGCGCGGCGTGAGCGAGGTCGTGCGCTATACGCCGGAAAGGGTGCGCGAGGATTTCGGCGTTTCCCCGTCGCAGATTCCCGACCTCAAGGGCTTGATGGGCGATTCCAGCGACAACATTCCCGGCATTCCCGGCATCGGCGAAAAGACCGCCGTCAAGCTGCTGAGTGCATACGGCACGCTGGAAAACGCGCTTGACCACGCGGACGCCGATTTGAAGGGCAAGCAGCGCGAAAAGATGCTTGACGGACGCATGTCGGGTCTGATGAGCAAAAAGATTGCGACCATCACCCGTTTCGTTCCGCTGGATGATGTGACGCTGGAGGATTGTCTGCTGGGCGATATGACAGGCGTGCTTCCTCTGTTTGAGCAGCTCCAGCTCAAGACGCTGAGCGCGCGCCTTTTGCAGCTGGAAAAGCAGGAAGCGGGCGACGCCAAGCCTGACGTTCCCGCCATCGTCTGGAAAGAAGCGCAGACGCTTGAAAGCGAAAACGCCGTTTCGTCCTTCCTTTGCGCCCTGCCCTCGGACGCGCGCGTCGCGCTGCTGATGCAGGAGAGCGGCTTCTCCCTCGCCGCTTCTGACGGCGCGCAGGCAATCATCCCCTTCTCTCAGGGGCTTTTGGGCGGAGGACTCGACCCGCTTTCCGCCGCCAAAGCCCTGAAGCCGCTGCTGACCGGTACGCGCAGGCTCATCCTCTTTAACGCCAAGCGATTGAAAACCGAGCTTGCGCCGTGGGATCTCGCCGTGACCGCGCCCTTTGACGACGACCAAATCATGCAGTACCTCATCGCCCCGCAGAGCGGCAAGTACGAAGCACCGAAAAACGCCGCCGCGCTCTTTACGCGGACGCTTTCGGATGAGCAGACGCTGGATGCGCAGGAGATGTCCCGCCTGTATCGAGAGATTGAGCTGCCGCTGCTCGATACGCTCTACGCCATGGAGCGCGACGGCTTCCTTGTCGATCGGGATGAGCTGGCGCAGCTGGGCGCGCAATATGACGCACAGATTGCAGACCTCAAGGAGGAAATCTTCTCCCTCTGCGGCTGTGCGCCGTTTAACCTCAACAGCCCGCAGCAGCTGGGCGACATTCTCTTCAATAAGCTCGGTCTGCCCGCCAAAAAGAAAACGGCACGCGGCTATTCCACCGATGCAGATACGCTCAGCGAGCTTTCCCCCCTGCATCCGGTGATTGATAAAATCCTGCTCTATCGTCAGGTCGCCAAGCTCAAAAGCACCTATATCGACGGGCTTCTGCGTCTGACCGGACGCGACGGGCGCATTCACACCTGGTTTGATCAGACCATCGCCGCAACGGGACGCATTTCCTCCAGCGAACCGAATTTGCAGAATATCCCCGTCCGCACGCCGATGGGACGCGAGATTCGCCGCGCGTTTATCGCCAAAGAAGGCTGTGTTCTCGTCGATGCGGACTATTCGCAGATTGAGCTGCGCCTTCTCGCCCATCTCTCCGGCGACGAGGCGATGTGCGAGGCCTTCACGCTCGGACAGGATATCCACGCCCGCACGGCGGCGGAGGTTTACGGCGTGCCCATCGAGGAGGTTACGCCGCAGATGCGCTCCAGCGCAAAAGCCGTCAATTTCGGCATCGTCTACGGCATCAGCGCGTTCGGACTCGCCAGCAACCTGCACATTTCCCCGAAAGAAGCGGCGGATTTTATCGCCCGCTATTTTGCGCGTTACCCCGCCGTCCATCAGTTTATGGATGCCTGCGTCAGTCAGGGCAAGGCGGAAGGCTATTCCGTCACGATGTACGGACGCCGCCGCCCGCTGCCGGAGCTGTCCAGCCCGAATTACAACCGCCGTCAATTCGGCGAACGCGCCGCGATGAACACCCCCGTTCAGGGCGCGGCGGCAGATATCATCAAGATTGCCATGAATGCCGTTCACGATGAGCTGGCAAAAGAAGGGCTTTCCGCACGCCTGATTCTACAGGTGCATGACGAACTCATCGTCGAAACACCCGTTGAGGAACAGGAGAAGGTGACCGCGCTTCTGCGCCGCTGCATGGAAGGCGCAGCAAATCTGCGCGTTCCGCTCATCGCAGACGTCCAAGCCGGACATTCGTGGTACGATACGAAGTAAGTTTTCCGGAGGTTGACCATGAAGCTCGGTTTAACCGGATCCATCGCCTGCGGCAAAAGCACCGTCAGCACCTATCTCGCGTCGCTGGGCTGTGCCATTGTCGATGCCGACGCGATTTCCCGCGCGTTGACCGCTGACGGCGGCGCGGCGCTTCCCGCCGTTCGTCAGGCTTTTGGGGACGGCGTATTCTGCGGGGACTCGCTTGACCGCCGCGCGCTCGGACAGCTCGTCTTTTCCGATTCCCAAAAACGCGATGAGCTGAACGCCATTCTGCATCCCCTCATTCTGCGCGAAATCACCCGACAGCTTGATGCCTTCGACGCGCCGGAACGCCTTGTCATCGGCGACATCCCGCTGCTCTATGAATGCGGCATGCAGACGCTGTTCGATGCCGTTTGGGTCGTTTCCGTTCCGCGCGAAACACAGATTCAGAGACTTGCTCAGCGCGACGGGCTCGACCGAACGCAGGCAGAGCGGCGCATCAACGCTCAAATGCCCCTGGCGCAAAAAGAACAGCTCGCCGACGCCGTCATCCATACCGACGGCACAATCGAACAGACCCAGCGGCAGATTGACGCGCTGCTTTGCCGCCTTGCCCAAAGGAGAAAGCCATGAGCGAAAACACACCCATGCGCCGCAGGCGTCCCCCTCAGCCCGTCCAAATCGACGACGCTTCCATTCCGCATAAGTCGGAAGAGGATAATCCGGTGCGTCCCGCACGCGAAATGCCGCCGCACAGACGTGTCCGCGTCGTTCCGATTGAAACTACAGACGATGACGCCCCCCGGCATCTGCCGGAATCCCCGCTGTCAAGCCTGCCGACGCCCGTTCGCTTCGGCGCGCTGGCTCTCGCGCTCATCCTGCTGATTGTCGGCTCGGTTTCCATCACGAGAACCTACCTCGCCCATCAGGAGGAACGCAGGCGGCTGGAGGCAGAAGCCGCCGAACGCGCGCAGCATCCGCTCTACTACGCCGACACGATTACCGCCTACGCCGATGCTCAGGAGCTTGACCCCGCGCTCGTCGCCGCGGTCATCCTCTGCGAATCGAGCTATGACCCCAAAGCGGAAAGCAGGCTGGGCGCACGCGGGCTGATGCAGCTGATGCCCGATACCGCCGAATGGGTCGCCCATAAGCTCGGCGAGGACGGCGCAGACTATTCCTTTGACAATCTCTATGACCCGCAGACCAATATCCGCTTCGGTACGTGGTATCTGGGCTACCTCTCCCGCCGTTTTAACGGCGATGCGACCAAGATTGTCTGCGCCTATCATGCCGGTCAGGGCAATGTGGACAGCTGGCTCAAGAACCCGCAGTACAGCTCCGACGGCGTGACCCTCGACGTCATCCCCACGCAGGATACGGCGACCTACGCCTCCCGCGTCCTGCGCGCACGCGATATCTACCGCAAGTATTATTTCCCGATTGAGCTTCCCGATACTCAGCAGACCGAAACCGAATCATAAGGAGATCGACCATGCGCATTTCCCGCTTTACCCGTCTGACAGCCTGCCTGCTCTGCGTGATGCTGGCTCTCGTTCCCGCGGCAGGTCTTGCCGTTCCCTCGTCGCTGACCTGTGCCATCGTCGCCAAGGACGACCTTGAACTGCGCCCGCTGGAGCTGAACCAGCGCGATGTGGTCAGCGTGCTGGATCTGGTTTATGAAGGCCTGTTTCAGATGGATGATAACGATCAGCCCCAGCCTGAATTGGCGTATTCCTATGAATTCACAAACGACGGGCGCAAGCTGAAGGTCAAGCTGCGTGAAAACGTGACCTTCCATAACGGGCGCACGCTGACCAGCGCAGACGTCATCGCCACGCTTGACTATATGTTTGAGCTGACGGGCTTTGACGACGAGCTGAACTCTGATGTTCCCACCGCCGACCGCGGTCTGTATTATTCGACGTTCTACTCCATCAAATCCTGGGAAGCGACGGATGACTACAACCTCGTCTTTACCCTGCGCCGCGCAAGCTACGGCTCGCTGTATGCCCTCGCCTTCCCGATTCTGCCCGCCGATGAGGTGCGCAACAATATGCCCGCGGGTACCGGCCCGTATCAGTACGACGGCTATGAGCAGGGTGCGTCCATCTGGCTGACCGCAAACAAAAACTGGTGGAAGAAAATACCCGCCATCCGCAATATCCGCGCCGGTATCTATAGCTCGGATGACCGCGCACTCAACGCCTTTGACACGCAGACGGTCGATGTCGCCATGACGCGCTCGATTAACGCCTCCCGCTACAGCGGCTCGCTCAATACCTTCTCGATGACGGCGCGCACCCGTCAGCTTGAGGTGCTGCTGGTCAACCGCGCCTACAAGGATTTTAAAAGCGACGATAATGGACAAAACCTCGTCCGTCAGGCGATTTCCTACGCTATCAATAGAAGCGAGCTGATTTCCTCCGCCTATCAGAATATGGCAACCGTCGCTTATACGCCCATCCCATCGGGTACATGGCTCTCGAACGAATCGACTATCCGCGATATCTATGACCCGCTGATGGCGGCGTCCCTGCTGGACAGCGCAGGCTATAAGCTCGCCGACGACGGCAAACGCTATAAGAACGGCGAAAAAATGGAGTCCCTGCGTATCCTCGTTTACGATGAGCCGGGCTCCACGGCACGCACCAATGCCGCCAATAAGATTGTCGATCAGCTCGCGGCGGTCGGAATCCCCGCTTATGTCGCGACATGGAGCCGCGCAAACGTGATGGAAAAGCTCGCCAGCGGTAACTATTCCCTCGCGCTGTGCGCCTTCAACTTCGACGTCTGCCCTGATCCGGGCTTTACCGTCGCCTCGACGGCAAGCTGTAACTATACGCGCTACCGCTCGACGGATATGAACGACCTGATTACCCAGCTTCGCAAGAGCTATACCGCCGATGAATATAAGCGGGTCATGAATCTGATTCAGGATCAGTTTGAGCAGGATATGCCCTATATCTGCCTGTACTGGCGCACGGGCGTGCTTCTCTCCCGCGAAACCTTCACGGATTCGCGCGATATCCGCGAGCTGGAGCTTCTGCGCGGCGTGGAGAGCTACGGAAACTAACGAGGTTGTTTTTTATGACCAGAGAA
>URJN01000136.1 GCA_900548125.1 uncultured Eubacteriales bacterium | reverse complement strand
CCTTTCCGCAAATGAAAGAATAGCTGAATTTCTTGATTTTGCTATTCAAGCCAAGTTTGCTTATGTCAACAAGCTGAGGCGAACTCAACCCGCTTTTTTATAGCGTTGCAACGGGCTGTCGCAAAGCGTTTTTTATACGCGTTTTCCGGAAGAAGCCCCGATCGTCTTTCCTCTATACATCGCTGCAGCGCAGATTAGAATCATCTCAAACTGGAAGAAATACCGCGCCCGCGTTTCCCAAATACACAGGAACAGAAACGCGCCCAGCAGCGTCAGGAAGAGTGCCGACGCAGATGTGTTTCTTTCTTTGATTGCCTGCGCACATGCCATGCACGCCAACAGCATCTGCGCCATGAACATCGCCGTGCAGATATGGTAATAGGCTCTATATCCCTTTCCCGTCTCAAAAATCACCTGCTTAACCGCATTGTCCGGCTCATGCTCGTCTGCCTCAAAGATTTCGTTCAGTTTGAACGTGCCGTTTCCGAACGTTGAAAGATTCTTGCGGCTCATCATGTTCAGCAGCCTGTTTGGATAGCGCAGATAGTATACTCGGTCGATGACTTCCTGAAGCAATGCCGCATCCCGTTCCTGCGGATCATCAAAGGACGTGGAGAACACTAGCCATCCGCCATATCCGTATTGCCCGTATCCCTCGTCGCTCTGCACCGGCAGACCCATCGCGATGTAATGCAGCTTGGGCAGCGTATACTTCCGGATGTTTTCTTCGCCAAGCTGGGCGTTGTTTGCGCAGGTGACTGCCGCCCCGCCGACACAGAAGAACAGCGCAAGAAACGCCGCAAGCCACGCCGTCAGCTTGAACCGCTTTTCAAAAAACATCGCAATCAGGCAGGCAATCGCCGCAATGATAGTCGTAAACCGAATCTGCGCGCCGACAAATGCGGCAAGCCCAAATACCAGCGCATAGCCAGCCCGCATCTTCCCGCTCTGCGCATCCTTCGCCTTCAGACCGCTCCATAGGATGACGGACGAAAACGAAAGCGAAAACGCATCGGTATACAGCTCTGTCGTGCAATACAGAAACGGCAGACAGACCGCAAACATCATCAGCATGCGTGCCTGCGCCTGTACGCCGCCTAAACGCCTGCACAGCCGCGCCGAAGCCAGCAGACCGACCGTAAACAGCAGGCTGCAAACCAGCGCAGCCTGAGCGAATCTATCCGCCCAGCCGAACAGCCCAAAGAACCAGAATATGCCCGCCAGCAGATCGACCAATCCGAGGTTGTGCGGGTATCGCGTGAAATAGACAAACGGACGCTCCAGATTTCTGAATCCGCCCTGATCGACCAGCAGCTGCGCCGCCGTATAGCACTGCTCCAAATCGGTGATCGGCGTAAACCGCAGGAGCCGGCTCATAACCAGCTGACAGACCAGATAAAACAGCGCAAACCCGACAAGCACCGCCCGCTCATGCTTTTCAAAGACGCCCGCCCGCGCCGCGCGTCCCAGCAGGAGCAGCAGACCCAGACACAGCGGCGTCAGAATGACCAGCGCAAGCCGATTCCGGTCATACAGTTCCCACGGAGAAAACGCCGTATTGCCGACCGTAAACAAATAGCAGGGTATCATCAGCCCCATGCCGATCAGCAGCAGCGTCCGCATGAGGCTCTTTTTCTGACCGTTCATCGTTCCTCTCCCCTCCGCATCAGCGCACCGCGTGCGGCAAGCAGCAGTGCCGCAGGCACAAAGCCGAAGATATAACGCCCGCGTGCTTCCCAGAGCATCAGGAACAGTATCACGCCAAACAGTGCGATATACAGCAGTGCAGCGTCCGTTTTCCTCTTTCGGATATCCCGTATGCACGCCATCCATGCCAACGTCCACTGTGCCATCCAGATTCCTGTACATACCGCGCTGTAAACCTTGTAAAACGGTCTGCCCTCCAGCACGAACGCAGAGATGACATTCTCCCTCACCGGTCCGTCGTCGAGCATTTCCGTCATGCCGAATGTACCGTCGCCCATGTACGCGGAATTCTTGCGCAGAGCGGCAGCCGCCAGCCGATTGGGGTAGCGGAGCGTATAAATGCGGTCCTTCATGCGGGTGTAGATGGATTCCATCACTTCCTCATGCGTCGCGCCCTCGTCCATCATTCCCCACGTGATGCCGTAATCGCCCGTCGCGCCGCCATAGGGATTGTCGCCCGTCGGAATGGACATCATCACCCAGTGGATGATCGGCGTATGCTGCTGTGCGTAAACCGTCGGGTCAAGCACATTGTTCAGCATACAGCTCTTGACCGCCGACATTCCCGCGAGCATCATAACGCCGCACAGCACAGCGGAAATCACCGCCCGAACGGGCTTTATCGTCATCAGCCAAACCCCGGCCGCCGCTATCAGCGCGATTAGCACCGTCATCTTGATTTGACATCCCAAAAGCGTTATCACGCCGCAGAGACAGGCATAGCCGATTTGCCCCTTTGCCGATTCCGCATCCCGCGCGCACAGCGCAAGTTCAAGAGCCATCAGGATAAACGGCAGGGAGAATGTATCCGTGTACAGCACGCTCGCCGCCAGAACCAGCGGCAGGCAGACCGCCATCAGGAGCATCGCCATGATTTCTCCGCGCGCGCCCTCCAGCTTTCGGGCGATTCTCAATGCCGAACGCATGCCCAGCGCATACAATGCAGCCTGCAAAACCACCAGCGGAAAGAAAAAGTGCGTCACGCCCAGTGCGCCGAGCAGCCGGAATAACGCCGTCAGCATCAGCAGAAATCCCCATTGATTGGAGAACCGGCTCAAATACAGTCCGAAATCCGGATAGGCGTTAAAATTTCCATCTCGGGCAAGCATCTGCGAGCCGTTGTAGAGCATAAAATTATCGCCGCTGGGCGTGTACTCCATCCAATATCCCATGACGATATGAACGACAAACAACACTGCCAGAAAAACCGGCGCAAGCACTCTTGCGGTTTTTTCCGCCCCGTCCTTCTCCATGCGCCCGATGCTTCGCCCCGCACCCCTTAACGCACACAGCGCAGCGGCATAGACGCCCAGCGTGACCGCCGCCGAATAGCCGTAATTTGCCCTGGCATAGGGCAGAAACAGAACGTTAAACAGGCTGATTCCCGCCGTAAACGCAAAGCAGCCCATGCCTGTTCTCAGCAGCGCAGGACGGATATCCTTCATGCCTTCACTCCCTCAGCCGCAGGAGCTGATATTGCCCCGCGGCATCCACAAATTCATACTTCGTTTCAAAGATTTCCGCCATGCGCGTGTCATATGGCGGATAAAACGCCCGATTGTAATACAGCACCAACCAATGCGGCGGGTCGATTTCAAACGCCGCCACAATCTCCTCCATCACTGCCGGATCCGCCTGCGCCAGAATCTCCTGAAGGAAATAGAACCGCATGCACGGCAGAGCCTTCGCCGCCACATACCACTTCGGCTCGACGCGGTACGCCATGAAATGCTCCCGTTCTTCCTGCGGAACCTCCGCCATCAGCGTCTGCGCATCCTGCGTAAACTGGTCTAATCCCTGCCGTTCGGATAAACGCAGGTCGTTGGTTTTCACGCCCTGCATGCCCAGCCAGATGCAGCTGAAAGCCGCCAGAATGCCCGCTACAACGCGCCGCTTCTCTCGGAAGGCTGTCATCAGGCTCACCGCGCCCACCGCCGCCAGCGGTGCGCCCAGCATCAGATAGTGGATGTAGAATTTTCTGGAAAGGAACGCCGCCAGTCCTCCGGCTGCGGCTGCCGCCAGCATCGCCGCCGCCAGCGTCGCCCGATGCTTTTTCCTGTAAATCACCCCTGCGCCGATGCAGGAGAACGCCGACAGCGCAATCGCCATGTGTCCGTAATTCGTCGTAAAGAGCGACGCAAATCGGTCGCCCGTTCCGCTTTCCGCATACATCATGTTGTGAATAATCGCGCCGTACCACGCTTCATGAAGCGCACCCTTTTCCGCCAGCCACAGCACAATCGGAATCATGACCGCCAGCATACCCGTCACAAACCCGCCCGCGCACTGACCGATCTGAACATACCGCCGCGCGGTCAGCAGCCCGACGGCAAGCACCAGCACCAACGCCGCAATGGGAAGCGCGTTGTTCGCGCGCAGCATAAACGCCGCCATCGCGCAGACGCCCATGCCTATCGCCGGAAGGAAGAGCTTGTTCTCCGGTTCTTCCCTGCCGAAACAGCGGATGGACAGATAGATTGCGCAGATTGCCGGCAGGTTGGCATACTCTTCCGTCAGGTTTCCGCCGTCCATAAATGCGCAGGTCATCGCCATATAGACAAGCTGCGCCGCCCACGGGCAGACGTCCAGCTCCTTTGCAATCGCCCGCATCATCATCAGGCACGCAAACAACACCAGCGTTTCCTGAATGAATACCGCCGTCAGACTGTATCCGCCGGAAACCGCCTGCGGGAGCAGCTGCAAGAGGAACAGCAGCGGACCCTTGTGGTCGAATATCTCGGTATACGGTGCATATCCCTTTGCCAGTGCCGTGCCCATCGTCAGGTACATGGCGTTATCGCTGCCGATTGCCGCGCCAAGCGGCGTATTGTTGTAGGCAAAAATCAGCATATACCCCGCTGCCAGCAGCAGCGAAATCAGCGCATCCCTCACCCACGATTTTCTGTTGGTCATTGCGTGCCGCCCTCCGTCAGCCCAAATTCCCGACGGATAACCCGCATCACGCCGTCCTCGTCGTTGCTCGGCGCGATATGACGCGCCATCTCCTTGAGTCGGGGATGGGCGTTCTCCATCGCATAGCTTTCACCGACCGATTGCAGCAGCTCGCAGTCATTCAGATAGTCGCCAAACGCCATGCACTCCTCCGGCGTGATGCCCAGCTTTTTCTGAACGCCGCGCATTGCGCCGCCCTTGGTGACGCCATGCTTCATCACATCCACCCAGTGTTCGCCGGAAAGGATGATGGAAAGCTCCGGTTCGAGCTTGCTTTGCAGCTCCGGAAGCTCATGCGTCTGCGCATCGTATTCATCGTAGAACGCCACCTTGCATACATCTCCCAAATTGCAGTATTCTGTCAAATCGTCCACGACCTGAACGCTGGGGTAATACATGCAGGTGTTTCGAACGAATTCCGGAGAAGCCGTCTTTTCAATCAGTGCCATCTCCGCGCGGCAGACGACGGGATAGACGCCCCGCAAATCCTTCGCCGCCGTCACGATTCTATAAAGCTCGCGCGGATCGACGGGGTCAATCAGTAGCCGCTCGTCCCTCTGCATGACCAGCGCGCCGTTTTCGCAGATAAACATCATATCCTCAAGATAGGCTTCAAAATCCCGACGAAGTGCCGCGTATTGTCTGCCGCTTGCCACAGCGAAGCAGACGCCTCTCTCTTTCAGCGCGGTCATAACCTGCGGAAAATCCGCAGGCAGCCGCTTTTGGCTGTCCAGCAGCGTTCCGTCCATATCGCAGGCGATGAGCTTAATCATGGTTGTCCTCCTTGTGTTTTCGGTCTGGGGTCGCCGCGCAGAATCGCATACAGTGCCACATCGACGAATTTCCCCTTGTTGTACAGCCTCTGGCGCAGCACACCCTCTTTGCGCATGCCGCATTTCTCCATCACCCGACCGGACGCCGGATTATCCAGCTCATGCTGAGCCTCAATGCGGTTGATATCCATCGCATCAAACGTGTAGTCAACGACGCGGGAAAGGGCCTCGGTCATGTATCCGCCGTTCCAGAGCCAGTGCGCCAGCGAATAGCCCAGCTCCACGCTGGCGTTGTCCTCGCTGTAATCCATATAGCCGATGGTTCCGACCAGACGATCCGTCTGCTTGTCGATAATCCCCCAGCTGCTGGGTTCATCTGCCCGATAGCGGCGCATCATGTATTTGCAGTAATCCTTGGCTTCGCTCAGATCCTTTTGCGCCGACCAAAGCACGTGGCGGGCGACCTCCTCGTCGCGGCTGTACGCAAAAACATCCTTCGCGTCGCGCATGGCGATCCGGCGAAGGATGAGCCTTTTCGTTTCAAGCGTAGGCATCGAAAAAAGCCCATATTCATTGGGAGTAAACATATTCTTACCGATACGCGCCCAGAGCGCGCTCCCTTCGTCAAACTGGCTTTCGCATTTCTTATTAT
>URJN01000135.1 GCA_900548125.1 uncultured Eubacteriales bacterium | reverse complement strand
CACACCCCAAATGGTGACCCATTGGGGATTCGAACCCCAGGCACCCTGATTAAAAGTCAGGTGCTCTACCAGCTGAGCTAATGGATCAAATGGCTGGGGTGGCAGGATTCGAACCTTGCGAATGCGGGAGTCAAAGTCCCGTGCCTTGCCGCTTGGCGACACCCCAACGTCCCTGCAAACAGCAGAAAAAAGTGGGGTGAGTAGTGGGGCTCGAACCCACGACCTCCAGGGCCACAACCTGGCACTCTAACCAACTGAGCTATACCCACCACGATGGCGCGCCTGGAGGGATTCGAACCCACGGCCCACGGCTTAGAAGGCCGTTGCTCTATCCGACTGAGCTACAGGCGCAGATTCCGCTGTTCTCCGACGCTGCGGCGTTCCCGCTGACGAGAACTAATTATACAGGCTCATCCGCACTTTGTCAAGGGGTTTTTTGACACTTTTTTGCATATTTTTGAATCTCTTTCAAAAAGCCTTGTCTCGCCTGCTTTTTTGCATAGCATTCCCGTTCCCCGCGTCTTTTCCCCCGCTCCTATTTTCAGTTTGCTCTGCTTGTTTACTCAATATCTTCTACGCGCAGCTTATCGCCGTCAATGATCAGCACATTTGCCCGCGCCCGTCCCCCTCGGCAGCGGTTGCCCGCCGAGCCGGGGTTCAGCAGCAGCACGCCGTACGCATATTCGCACAGCGGCTCATGGGTATGCCCAAACAGCGCGATATCCGCGCCATTGTCTTTGGCTCGATAGGCAAGCGTCATCAAGCTCGGACACATATGCCCATGCTCCATCCAAATCTTATGCCCGCCCAGCTCAATCAGCAGGCGGTCTGGCAGCATGGACGCCAGATCATTGTTGCCCCGCACGGCATAAAGAATGGGCTGGTGCGGCATTTCAGCCAGTTTTTCTCGAAGATAGGCGGCGTCCGACGCAATATCCCCAAGGAAACAAGCCGCATCGATATGCCCCATCTTTTCAAGCAGCGCATCCAGCGCGTTTCTGTCCCCGTGGCTGTCAGAGAATATGCCCACCCGCATTATTCTTCCTCCTTCAGCGCACGCAGAACCGCCTCAATGCCGCGCTTTCTGTGGCTGATGGCGTTTTTGGTCTCCGGTGTGATTTGGGCAAACGTCTCCCCCGTTTCGCACAGGAAAAGCGGGTCATAGCCAAATCCGCCCGTTCCGCGCCGCTCGGTCAGAATCTCGCCTTCGCAAGTGCCGCGTCGGATAATCGGTTCATGTTCCGGACGCACAAGCGCAATCGCGGCAACATAGCGTGCCCGACGCGGCTGCTGCACGCCAGCCAGATTTTTGAGCAGCAGCTCATTGTTCGCCTCGTCGTCGCCATGGCGTCCGCAATAGCGCGCGCTGTATACGCCCGGCTCGCCGTTCAGCGCGTCCACCTCCAGCCCGCTGTCATCGGCAATCGCCGCCTGACCGCAGGCTTTCATGACATAATTGGCTTTAATCAGCGCGTTTTCCTCAAACGTCGTTCCGGTTTCTTCGATATCCGTGTCCATGCCCGCTTCCTTCATGGAAACGATTTCAAACCGCGTGCCGAGGATGGCGCGGAATTCGCGTATTTTATTCTGATTATTGCTCGCGACAATCAGCCGCGGCAGATGCTGGGTTTCATTCATCGCTTTTCTCCCCTGATTCATAAGGTTTTCCGCACGCCGTTCTTTTAGCAATCCGCTGCTTCAACCCTTTTTTCGTTCGCCGATATGTGGCAGTCTGCCCGCCTGTGTTTCAGTATATCACATCCCGCATGCAATGAAAAGAGCCGAAACGCCCCCTGCGTCCGGCTCTGCGCTCATTCAATCGTCATGACCTCCGGATAGCTGGTTTCAACCTCGTCGGCGATGTTTGCAAACGTCGGCGTATCGCTGACGGGCAGCTGATACGGCTTGCCGTCCACGAGGATCTTGACCTTCCTGATGCCCGGATAGCGCGTGCAGGTCATCATCAGCGCGCGAATCGTCTGCACGCCGCCGTCGCTCTGCTCGGCGATTTTTGTAAAGTCGCCGCTGAAATTGATGGTAATCACCCCGTCAGCCACATCGACGCCCAGCAGCTGCACGCTCTTGTCAAGCGGCGTTTCCAAACCGCTGTCTGCCTTCGGGCCGCGCAGGAATTCAAATACCGCCGTCGCCGCATCGTCGCTTCCGTAAATGGTTCTCGATACCGGCACGAGCAGCCTCCCGCTCCTGTCCGGAAAATACAGCTGAATTTCATCTGAATCGGCAAAGGTCGCCTGTGCGCCGCCCTGCGTTTCCAGATTCAGCCCGACTCGGGTATACGAGCCGCCGATGTTCGTGCCGTGCGTCAGCGATTTTTTCGCCTGTCCATCGACGAGGAAGCTCACGTCGTTCACCGTGTCAAACTCCGTCAGTGCCCACACGATGGCGGTGCGCATGTTTTCCTCCTGCTGCTTGTCGCTGGCGTCCAGCGCACCCGCGCTCATGTCCACACGCGCATGACCGCCCGATATATCCAGGTCAAATGTCGTTCCCTCCGGCACGACAGGAATAAGCCCCAGCCGCGCGGCGTCCATGTCGTTGCGCGGATTCTGCACCATCAGCTCAAGCGTCGCTTTGGCTATGCCCTCCTGACGGGCGACCTCGCGCTGTACCGGAACCAGATAGCCGTCCCCATCCTCATAATAAACGACGGTCTGGCAGGTATCCTCGCTTTTTGAGGCGGAAACACTGACCTGCGGGATATCCTCCAGCGGTTCTTCGTATGGCTCGCTGTTCCTGCCGCTCTTTACGGAAAGCAGCAGCACCAGTACCGCCGAGCATGCGATAAGCGCACGCTCGACATCTGCGCGCCGAATCCTGATTTTCGGCAATTTCACACTCCATCACTCCTTGCCGGTTCGTTCCGCCCCAGTCTATGACCCGCCCTGCCCGCGCATGACTTGTTTCGCTCTTTGCTTTGCGGCTGAAAAGTGGTATAATAGACAGGCTTTATCGCCGCTTTTCCCGGGTCACGGTGCATCCTATGAACCGAAGCAGCGAAGCATACATTCTTTTCATCTCATCCGGAACAGGGTTTTTCCCCTTTTCGCCATCCAGCGCGAACCGGTTTTTCATACGTAAAGGAGGAATCCACCATGCCGATGGACGGCGTTATGCTCGGCTTTGTCGCCCGCGAACTGGACAGCGTTCTGCGCGACGGGCGCGTGGACCGCGTGATTCAGCCCGAAAAAGACGAAATTCACCTGCTCATACGCGCAGGCGGCGCAAACCACCGCCTCGTACTCAGCGCGTCTGCGAGTGCCGCCCGCGCCCATCTGAGCAGTCATGCCAAGACGGGTCCGATGGAGCCGCCCATGCTGTGCATGCTTTTGCGCAAGTATCTCTGCGGCGGGCGCGTGCTTTCCGTGCAGCGCATCGCAGGCGACCGTATTCTCAAAATAGACATCAGCAATCTCAGCGAGCTGGGCGACCCCGTGACCCGCACGCTGATTATCGAAATCATGGGGCGTCACTCCAACATCATCCTGTGCGCGGCAGACGGGCGCATCATCGACGCGGCGCGCCATGTCGGTCAGGATATTTCCCGCGTGCGTCAGGTCATGCCCGGTCTGCCCTACGCCTATCCGCCTTCCCAGGGCAAGCTCGATCCGGACACCGCCACAAGCGCCGCGATTGCGGCGTCGCTCATCGCGGCAGGCGGCAAGCTCGACAAAGCCATCGGTGCATCCATCGCCGGATTTTCGCCTCAGGCTGCCCGTGAAGCCGCCGCGCGCATCGGGCTGGACGGTTCGTCGCTGATTGCCGATCTCGACGTTCAGCAGGCGGCAGACGCCCTTGAAGCCTATCTGCGCACGATGCTGACGCTTTCCCCGTGCGTCGTGACGCTGGATGATACAGACGCGCCGACCGATGTTTTCCCCTTCCCGCAGACGCACCTGAGCATGGCGCACATCCGTGAATTCGACAGCCCCAGTGCCGCGCTGGATGCGTATTTCTACGAGCGCGACCGCCGCGACCGGCTGAACCAGCGAAGCGCAAGCCTTGCCCATACGCTCAAAAACCATATCGAACGCTGTGAAAAGAAGATTGCCATCCAGAACGAAGCGCTCGAAGGTGCCGCCCGTATGGAAGAATATCGGCAGTACGGCGAGCTGCTTCAGGCGAATCTCTATCGCCTGCAAAAGGGCGAACCGGCTGCCGTCGTCGAGAATTATTACAGTCCGGACTGCGAGCCGATTTCCATTCCGATGGACGTCTCCCTCTCTCCGGCGCAGAACGCCCAGCGTTATTTCAAGCTCTATCAAAAAGCGCGCGGCGCAAAGACGCTCGCCGCCGAGCAGAAAGCCAGAGCCGAGCAGGAACTCGCCTACCTCGAACAGATGGAGGATGACCTGCGCAAATGCACCGACGCACGCGGGCTGACGGAGCTTCGGGAGATGCTCGTTTCTTCCGGTCATGTCCGCCCGGCCGCGTCCAAGGTCAAGCCGCGCAAGGAAGCCCCATCCCAGCCGATGCGCTTCCGTTCGTTTGACGGCATCGACATCGAAGTCGGCAAAAACGCGCTGCAAAACGAACGCCTGACGATGAGCGCACGGGGCAACGAAACCTGGCTCCACGCGCAGAAAATGCCCGGCTCACATGTTCTGATTCACACCGAGGACGAGGTTCCGGAAAGCACACTCATGCAGGCGGCGATGCTCGCGGCGTATTACTCCAAAGGCTGCCGCAGCGCACAGGTTCCCATCGACATCACGCTCCGCCGGTATATAAAAAAGCCCGGCGGTACGCCCGCGGGCTTTGTGACCTATACGCATCAGCGCACGCTTTACATCACGCCGAGCGAAGCCGAGGTCAAAAAGATTCAGTTGGTGAGCGAGTGAAGCTCACTCGCCCTGCGCCTTGATACAGCGTTTGAGCCAGTTTCCGCGCAGGTAATACACGACGAACATGGCGGAGGTCACAATCCACGTGATCGGATAACTCAGCAGCAGCACGTTCAGCTCGTGATGCGCCGGAACGATAACCATCACCCAGAACAGGCGCAGCAGGCAAACGCCCGTCAGCGTCATGATTGTCGGAATCAGCGAATCGCCCGCGCCGCGCATCGCGCCGGAAAGCACCTCGATGAAGATATAGGTGATATACGTCGGCACAATCAGGTGAACGATGGACAGACCGATTTCAATGACCTGCGCATCGTCGCTGAACAGCTCCAGCAGAGGACGCGCCACCGCAATCAGAATAAAGCTGAGCAGCAATGTCGTGCCTGCGCTCATCGCCAGGCAGATGTTGATGCTCTTTTTCATGCGGTCATACAGCCTTGCGCCGAAATTCTGCCCAACAAATGTCGTAATCGCTACGCCGAATGCGTTGATGACCATCCAGTACATGCCGTCGATCTTGCCGTATGCCGTGTATGCCGCCATCGTATCCGTACCAAAGCCGTTGAGCGTCGCCTGAATGATGAGGTTTGAAATCGAATACATCACCGACTGCAAGCCCGCGGGCAGACCGATTCGGATAATCAGATTGAACATATCGCCGTAGAAGCGAATCTTTTTGAGCTGTACGCGGTAGACCTGCGGCGAGCGGCACAGCGTGAACATCACCAGCACCGCGCTGACGACCTGACTGAGAATCGTCGCCAGTGCCGCGCCCGCAACGCCCATATTCAGCCCCAGCACCAGCACGATATCCAGCACGATGTTGGTCATCGTCGCGGCAATCAGGAAGAACAGCGGTCTGCGGGAATCGCCGACCGCACGCAGAATGCCCGAACCGATATTGTAAATCAGCGACGGAATCATGCCCAGGAAATAGATGCGGATATACGTCACGGCGTATTCCATGACCTCCGCCGGCGTACCCATCATCCAAAGCACTTTTTCGCTGAACAGAATGCCCGTCACCGTCAGCAGTGCGCCGCTGGTCACTGCCAGAGCCATCGTCGTGTGAACGGCACGGGACACGTCGTCCGCTTTTCTCGCGCCGTAGAACTGCGAAATGATGACCGACGCGCCGGAAGAAAGTCCGACAAAGAAGCCGACCAACAGGTTAATGAGCGTGCCGGTCGTTCCGCCGACCGCCGCAAGTGCTTCCTTGCCGACAAACTTGCCGACAATGATGGCGTCCGCCGTGTTATAAAGGATTGCAGGCGGTGGACCGTGCGTGGGTTGAGGCGATCGCCGTTATCCATTCCTGAACATCCTCTTC
>URJN01000134.1 GCA_900548125.1 uncultured Eubacteriales bacterium | reverse complement strand
AATCGGAGACTGGAAGAACGTCATCCAGTTGCCGCGAGAGAGCAGCAATGCGCGACGCATGTTGCTTTCGCACAAATTGCCCAACACCAAACCGATGACCATCGGGGTCAGCGGGAAATCCAGCTTCTTGAGCAGATAGCCAATCACACCGATCACAACCATCGCCGCTGCGTTAAACGTGTTATACTTGATCGCATATGCACCGATTACGCAAAGCACGACCAGACACGGCACCATGATCTTCGTTGAGATCTTGGTGATGTTGGAAAATCCCTTGACAAAAAGCCGCCCCTGCAAATACATGAACAGGTTAATCAGCACCATACCGATCATGATGGAATATACCCAATTCGCCTGCTTGGTAAAAAGCATCGGTCCGGGCTGGATTCCCTGCATCGTCAGCGCACCGAGCAGCACCGCCGTATTGGTATCGCCCGGGATACCCAGCGTCAGCAACGGAATCATCGTCGCGCCGGTTACAGCATTGTTAGAAGATTCGCAGGCGACGAGTCCCTCCTCGCTGCCCATGCCGTATTCCTCCGGATGTTTGCTGGTGCGATGCGCCTCGTTATACGCAAGGAAAGAGGCAATTGCCGCGCCTGTGCCCGGAACAGCTCCAATAAAAGCGCCGATGACGCTCGACTTGAGCAACACTATTTTATAGCGAAGCACATCCGCAAAGGAAACTTTTTCTTCTTCCACCGCAACGGTGGTGCCGACCGCCTTGTTGATATCGCGGCTCTTGGTCATGATCTCTGTAATTGCAAACAGACCAATGAGCACCGGGATGATGTTAAATCCACCCGTCAGATAGTTGTTGCCGAATGTAAAGCGCGACACACCTTCCAAGCTGTCAATACCTACGCAGCCCAGCAGCAAACCGGCAAAACCCATCAAAAGACCCTTGAGTACCGATTTTCCGCCGACGCTGGCAATAATGGTCAAACCGAAAAGGGAAAGCGCAAAATACTCACGCGCACCAAAGTTCAGAGCAAACTTGGCAACCATCGGGGCGCAGGTCAGCAGGATTATACAGCTGATCAAGCCGCCGATCATCGAAGCTGCAAGCGCATCATGCAGAGCGCGTTTGGCATGTCCCTGCTGCGCCATCGGATACCCGTCCAGGCTCGTTGCCGCAGAAGCAGGGGTGCCTGGCGTATTGATCAGAATTGCAGTAATGGAACCGCCGTAAATACCGCCGCAGTATACGCCAAGCAGCAGCATCATGCCGTGAATAGAACTCATTCCATAGGTCAACGGCAGCAGAAGTGCAATGCCCATCGTACCCGTCAGTCCCGGCAAGGCGCCGATGATAATACCGGCAGCCAGACCGATATTCATCCACAGCAAGCTCATAGGAGCAAGAACATTGCCCAATACAGTCATGATATTCATGCTTTTTTACCTCTTTCAGGGCAGACGAACAGAGAGCAGAAATGTGAAACCCGCCCAAATCGCCACAGCAACTCCATAGCAAATCACATACGACCAGATGTGCTTCACTTTGAAAAGAACCAACAGCGCCGTCATGCACAGCAGCGTGGATGGAAAATATCCAATCTTGTCAAACAGAATAGCGTACAACAGCATGATCACCGCGGAAGCCGCTGCACGCAATTCATTATTGTGTCTTTCAGCAGCTTTATCTGCATCCTGCACTTTCTTTTCAAAAAGTGTCAGCGGAAGACCCGCTTTCCTTTGCTTGAGCACTGTCTGGATAATCAGCGCAGTGCTGATGACCACCATGCTCCAGCCGATGAAATTCGGGAAGAAGCGCGGGCCGACGCTGGAAAGCTGCGGATCCTGAATCGTCAGCGGAACGCAGATAAGCACCGCGATTCCGAGCATCAAGAACACCAGACCCGACAGAATATCTTTGTTATAAGATGACATGTTCATACCTCCGCAGGTTAAACCCGCACTTACTCGCATCGCATTCTTCCATATTTGTGAAGAAAAGCCTGCGGGAATCAGTCTTTACCGGCCCCCGCAGGCAGTGCGTTTTACTTGCCGAGCAGGACCTTGTTCACTTCGGCCTCGCTATGGATGCGCTCAATCATTTCCTCGGTGGTCAAATCGAGTTTGAGCAGACCATTGTTCTCGCAGAAAGTCGTAAACGTTTCAGAGGCGGTGCACTCATTCAGGATTGCAGTCACCTGCTCCACGATATCCGCCGGAGTAGTCGCCGGAACGACGAAGAATTTCCAAACTGCCATGCTCACATCGTAACCCTGTTCCTTCATCGTGGGAACATCCTTGAGGAAATCACGCGGATCGCGTTCTTCGTTGAAAATGCCCAGCACCACAGCGTCGCCGCTCTCAACATACTGCATGCCCTCCGCCGGGTGGCACGTTACAACATCCACATGACCGCCCAGCAGTGCCGCCAGCGTCGTGGCAGATCCGTCATACGGAATGCCAATTGCATCCACACCCATATCCGCAAAGAGCTTCTTTTCGCTCAGCTCCATCAGGGAGCCAGTGCCGTTAGAACCGTAGATGACAGTGCCACGGTTCTTGATGTCTTCCAGACTGGTGATGCCGGTATTCGCGCCTGCCAGCAGGATGATCGGCTCGGTGGTCAGCGAGCAGACCGGAATGAAGTCGTCGCTGGTGTAGCCAACCTCACGAGTAAACGGCTGAAGCGTAAACACACCAATGGCTTCCAGGCAGATGCTCTGACCATCCGGAGTGCTGTTCTTAAAATCGGTCGTCGCAACCGTTCCGCCTGCGCCCGCCTGATTTTCAACTGCGGTATTTGCACCCGTCGTCTTGTTAAACAGCTCGGCAATCTGGCGAACCGTCGCATCGGAGCTTCCGCCCGCATCCCACGGGCAAATAAAGGTTACAGCACCATTGGGGTATTTCGTTTCGGCCACACCCGCAAGGGTCAGCGTGCACAGCGCAAACGCCAGCATCAGAGTCAACAGCTTTTTCATACGTTTTTTCTCCTTTTTGTTTTTTATTTTCACCGCACTCGGCGGCTACAATCTTATCGATTCCGCCAGTCACTCAGCCACATGTTTACGCCAGTTCAAGCGATCTCACGCAGGCATGGATCTCATCCTTCTCTCCCTGCGTAAGTTCACGGAATGGAAATCTCGCCGGTCCCATGTCGAAGCCCTGCATTTTGAGCATCTCCTTGTGCGCCATCACCGGCATTACACGGCGAACCATGGAACGCAGAATGTGAACCTTATCCTGCGCCGCCTTAGCGCCTTCCATATTGCCTGCGATGAAATCGTCGTATATCTTCTGGCAAAGCTTCGGATAAACACCTGCCAGCGCGATCACGCCGCCCGCACCGCCTGCCATCAACGCCGTCAGCAGTTGTGCGTCGTTGCCGGTAATCAATTCAAAATCTTTCCTCGGCTGCGCCATCTGGAAATCCAGAAACGTCATATGATCCATGCTTGAATCCTTAATACCCACAACATTTTCACACTGGGCACAGACTTTTTTCAGCACATCCGGTGTCAGCGGGTTATGGGTCATTCCCGGCATGTTATACAGATATACAGGCATATCCGGCGCAAGACTCGCCGCTCTGACAAAATACTGTTCCATCGCCGCGCCATCGTAACGATGATAATACGGCGGGGTTAGGCTCAGGCAATCTGCGCCGTTATCCCGTGCAAAGTCGCAAAGTTCCTTTATATTCTGAAGGTTCATCGCAGTCACATTGAACATGATTTTGCAGCGTCCTTTGCTGCCCTTGACTGCAGCTTGAAGCAGGCTTTTTCTTTCTTCCTGCGTCAGGTTTACAAATTCGCCCGTCGTTCCGCAAACAAAGATGCCTTTTAATCCCGCCTCGGCGAGATACTCGCTCAGACGCGTATACTCCTCCAAGTTCACGCTTCCATCATCATGGAACGGAGTAAGCTGCGGGGCGGAAACGCCTTGCAAATAGCTCATCACTTTGTTCTCCTTTCGTATCACTCCAAAATGGCTCCAAGGTTCGCGCCTGCAACCTGTTTCGCGTAACGAGCCAGATACCCCTCTTTTACCTTCGGCACATAGGGCGGCAACGCTTCAAACCGCTTCTGAATCTCCTCGTCCGACAGGCGGATATTCAAAATGCCCTTGTCGATATCGATGTCAATGATATCGCCATCCCGAACAATCGCAATCGGACCTCTTCTGCTGGTTTCCGGTGAAACGTGACCAATGCACGGACCGCGTGTTGCACCGCTAAATCGTCCATCTGTCACCAGCGCAACCGTCTTGGCATAATCCATTCCAACAAGCGCCGCCGTTGCCGTAAGCATCTCTCGCATTCCCGGTCCGCCCTGCGGTCCTTCGTTGCGAATCACAATCACATCGCCGTGGTTAATCTGTCTGCCGTAAATCGCCTTCGTCGCGTCTTCCTCACATTCAAAGCAACGCGCCGGGCCGCTATGCTGCCGCATTTCCGGCACAACCGCACTCTGCTTGACGACGCTCCCCAGCGGCGCAAGATTGCCTTTGAGTACGCAGATCGATCCATGTTCCGCGTAAGGATTTTTCACTGTGTGAATGACTTCATGATCCGTCTGCAAAAACTTGCGCACGGCGATATTCTGCCGATGAGTCAGACCGTTGACGGTCATCTGATCCAGGTCAACGATGCCGTCCAACTCGTTTAAGACGCCTAAAACACCACCAGCCTGTTCCAAATCGCGCATCGTATGGCTTCCAGAAGGCTTGATCTTCGCCAAATACGGCGTCGTTTCGGAAAGCTCCGCAATTTTTTCCAGCGACATGTTCAACCCTGCTTCATGAGCGATAGCTGGGAAGTGCAGCGTCATGTTGGTCGATCCGCCGACGCTGAGCGTGCATCGAACCGCCAATTCCAGCATGCTCTGCGTGACAATATCTCGCGGACAAATGTTCTTTTCCACCAATTCAACGATGCGTAAACCGCTTGTCTTCGCATCGCGATTTTTAGAACCCATCACCGCATGCGAACAGGCGCAATCCGGCATGGTCAGACCGAGTGCTTCCGCAGCAATGCTCATCGTATTTGCCGTGCCCATCATCGCGCAGCTGCCCGGTCCTGGACTCATCAGCCCTTCCATATATTCATATTCATCCGGCTGGATCTCGCCGCGAAGCAGCTTTCCAGTCATTTCCTTGAGTTCATATGTGGCAAACTTGCGCCCCTGATATTCACCAGGCAGCATCGGTCCACCAGTCACAATAATCGTAGGAATATTGATGCGCAGAGCCGCCATAATCATTGCGGGAACGATTTTGTCGCAGCCGCCGATCAGCACCATGCCATCCAGCTTTTGCGCATTAATCATCATTTCAATGGAATCGGCGATGATCTCGCGGCTAGGCAGCACGCAGCACATGCCGTTGTGGCTCTGAGTGAAACCATCACAAATGGAAATCGTGTTGATTTCAAACGGAATGCCGCCAGCTTCGCGAACACCATCCTTGACCAGTTGACCCAGCCGATTCAGATGAACATGACCCGGATGCATCTCATTGTAGGTATTGATAACGCCGATGAACGGTTTTGCCAATTCCTCATTCACATATCCCATCCCGCGGAAATGTGCGCGAGGTCCCGCCATGCTCAGCCCGTTTACTACGGCTGCCGAGCGGTATTTTTCATCCTTGTAGTGAAAATCAAATTTCCGATCCATTTAGCACGCCTCCAAAATTAGTTGATTTGAAACGTTGAACCCAATCTCGCAGAAGCAGCCTGCGCACACTCCTTCACAATCGGCGCAATCTGCATTGCCTGCTCCTCTGTAAATCGATACGACGGCGCGGAGACCGAAATCGCCGCAATGACATTATTCTGAGCATCAAAGATTGGTGCGCCGACGCAAATCAGGTCATCGTGATGCTCACGTTTATCCAGCGCATATCCGTTTTGGCGAATCTGAGCCAGTGCCTGACGAATCCGCTCCGGATCCGTCAGCGTAAACTGTGTATAGCGATGAAAAGGAACATGCCGCGCTAAATAATCTTCAAGCCAGCTTTCCGATTTAAACGCCATGATGCATTTCCCGCCGGACGTGCAATACATGGGATTTTTCTTACCGATATAACTCATCAATCCCAATGTATGACGTGTATTGAGTTTATCCAGATAGATAACTTCACCGTCTGAAATTCCCATCAAATGAACGGTTTCTCCCGTCAACTCATTGAGCTTTTGCAGCTCAGGCTGTGCCGCCGTGACAATACTGTTGGAATGAATAATCCGCCCGCTCATAATAACCGCTTGCGCACCAACACGATATTTTTTGAATTGCTCGTTTTTATCTGCATAACCCGCTT
>URJN01000133.1 GCA_900548125.1 uncultured Eubacteriales bacterium | reverse complement strand
TTTCTTCGTGTGAGATGTACGGAAAGATGCCCGTGTCTTTGTTGAGTTTATTATACACAAAGGGAACGTTATAGACAAATACTTAAAAAACATGAGAGCTATAAAGGAAATTTATAGACGGAGAATGATGGAGCGAACGCCTCAAGCCTTGTCTTTGCTTTGCGGCAGCCTGAACAGGCTTAACTGAGCGATACGCATCGCAAAGATGCTTTAAACCGGCGCGAAGCGGGAGGTCAAGGAAACTCAGTTTTCTTGCGGGGCTTGGGGCAAAGCTCCCGTCGTCTTTTCTCCGATATTTTGTTTAAAGCTCTCCAAAAACGCCTGTGCCGCCCGGGAAAGATATGCGCCTTCGAGCGTTACTGCGCTTAATTCCCACCATGCGCGATAGCGTGCCGGAATGCTGTAATATGCAGGGCGGTAGCTTTCTCCGCCGAGCAAGCCGATGTAACGCCGCGGCAGCATCATGCAGCCCATGCCCTCGGCGGTCAGCCGGCGCAGCAGCTCATAGTTGCGGCTGGTCAGCACGACAGCCGGCTGGATACCCGCTTCCGCTAAAACGCGGTCGGTAATCTTCCGAATGCGCTGTCCGTGCGAAACCATCAGAAAAGGCTCGCCGGTCAGCTTGGAAGGGTCGAGTTGGAGAAGGGCTTCGCCCGCAACGGATTGCGCCATCTTTTCAAAACGCGCGTCGGGCGGCGTAGCGATATAGAACGGGTCGTGATTGAGCACATCGCGGACAAGCGCGGGATTATCCGAAACGCCGTCATCCGGTCCGGTGTGCATGATGGCGAAATCCAGCTTGCCGCTGAGCAGACTGCGCTCAACCTGGTCGGTCGTTTCCTCGCAGATGCGAACCTCGATGCCGGGGTATTCCCTGTGAAATGCGGGCAGGACGCGCGGCAGATGCGCCGTCGCCAGGTAGTTGGTGATGCCTACGGTCACGCGGCCGTGCGACAGCGTTCTTTCCTCGCCGATTTCGGATTCAAACGACGCATAGACACGCAATACTTCGCACGCCATACGATAGTATTTTTCGCCTGCATAGGTCAGAATCAGTCCGCCGGATGTGCGGGTGAACAGGCGCACACCGAGCTGATCTTCGATGTTTGTCACACAATGGCTCAGCGACGGCTGGGTGACGAACAGCTTTTGAGCAGCGCGGGTCATGTTTCGTTCATCCGCTATGGTTTTGATGTAAAGCAGCTCTCTTGTCGTCATGGCGAAAACTCCTCGCTTACAGCGTGCAGATGAAACGTTCCAGCCTGTCCATGCCTTCCCTGAGCGTGTTGTCGTCATAGCAGTAGGAGATGCGCACATGGTCTTTTCCGCCGAAGCAGGAGGACGGAATGAGTGCCAGTTTGCCTTCGCGCATCAGCCGTTCGCAGAAGGTGTCGGCGTCCATGCCGTATTGGGCGACGGAGGGATAGATATAAAACGCACCGTCAGGCAGCCTAACGTCCATGCCCATCGCTTTTAGGCGCGCGTAGACGTCATCTCTGCGCCGCTTATAGGCAGAGAGCATGGGAGAAATATCTTCCGCAAAGATGCCCTCGCATCCGCGCTGAATACAGCCCGGAACAGAAACGACCAGAAAGCTGTGCGCCTTGAGCATCTGCTCCATGACACGCCGATCTGCCGCGGCATAGCCGACGCGGACGCCGGTCATGGCGTAGGATTTGGAAAGCGCGCTGACATAAATCAACCGATCGCGCAGGCTGCTGTCCCCGACGAGCGTCGGCGCGGGCGCGTCGTAGACGAGCCGGTCGTATACGCTGTCGGCGATGAGATAGAGGTTGTGGCTGAGTGCGGCGTCCTTCAGCACGCGAAGAGAATTCTCATTCAATACGACGCCGTTGGGGTTATTGGGCGAGGCGAAGAGGATGGCGCGTGTCCTTTCTGTCAGCACGACGTTCAGGCGTTCGGATGTGATTTGAAAGCCGTCCTCCTCCGTGCTGAGCGGAACATAGACGCCGCCCGCCATCTCGATTTGCGGCTTATACAGCCCGAATGCCGGAACGGGAACAACGACCTCGTCGCCGGGGTTGAGAATCGCCATCAGTCCGCTCATCAGTGCCTGCGTGGAGCCGACGGTTACGAGAGTTTCCTCCGGCGCGTAAGCACTTCTGAAACGGGCGTTGATATGCGCGGCGATTTCACGGCGCAGTTCGGGATAGCCTGCGTTGGGCGGATAATGCGTTTCGCCGCCGAGTATGGATTCGGCGATGCGCTGGCGCACGGCAATCGGCGCGTTGAAATCCGGTTCGCCGATGGTCAGCGCGATACAGTCGGGAATCCGGGCGGCAAGCTGACCGATGCGGCGTATGCCGCTGGGCGGGTTGTCGGTGAGCCGCCGATTCAGGGGCAGGGTCATTTGCGCCTGCCTCCCTTCGCCGGACGGCGTTTGGCTGTTCGGGGTTCGCCCAGTCTGCGGCGAAGGACGTCCTCCCGCGCAACGGAATAGCCAAAGAAGCCCTCCGGACGGTCTCGCAGGGGGAAGTACTCTCCGTGCGCATAGGAAACCAGATGAGCTTTGCCCATGTGCAGACTGCCGTTCTCGTCAAAGAGCGCATCGCTGACGTATACCTGCTCGACAGCGCAGAGAAACAGGTCATGCGAGCCGAGCGGAATGCGCTGCTTGACCCGACAGCAGAGGAATGCGGGAGCCTCATCCAGCGCGGGTGCGTCGAAATCCGGAACCTCGCGGACATGCAGCCCCATTTCGGCGAATTTATCGACATCCCGACCGCTCTTTACGCCGCAGAAATCCGCCGCACGGCAGAGCGGCTGATTGATGAGGTTCAGGCAGAATACGCCGGACTGCATGATTTGCGTATACGAGTGGCGCGACGGACGGAGAGATACGCTGACCATCGGCGGATTGCTGTTGACGATGCCCGCCCAAGCGACCGTGATCAGGTTGTTTCGGTCAAAGCCCGGCTCTGTGCCGCGGCAGGAGAGCATGACGGCGGGAACAGGCGAAAGAAAGGTTGTCGCGCCGATGGCGCGGAAAGCATTCGGCATGGGTTTTCCTCCTTGGAAATGGTTGGAAAAAAGCGCGGAAGCAAAGGCGGCGCACAGTCGCCTTCTTTTTTTTCCATGATACATGGGAAATCAGGCAAAATCAATAAAAAAATTCCATTCGGCGGGAAGAAACAGTCCCGTCCGTTCGTCATGTAAGCAAAGGCCGCATGAAGGCGTCATCTGTTGCATAAAGCTTGGAAACGTGGTAAGATGGTCGCCGTATAATGGATGAAATGAGTGAAAGGGTAAATTCTTTACGGAGGGAATCAGGATGGAAGTCAGAAATATAAAACGCAGACTGGCTATGATGCTTTGCGTATGTATCCTTTGCGCGTCGGCGATGCCTGCCGCGCTGGCGGAGGATGTCGTGCAGGTGCAGGCGGCGACGCCGTCTGAAGCAAAGCCTGAGCTGGCTCAGATGACGATCAGCGGTGCATCCGGAAGTGCCGGTACGCTGACGCTGAGCGTCAAGGGTACAGCAGGTAAAAAGGTCAAGGTCACGCTTTACACCATGGATGAAACGGAGTTGGGCAACCGGACGATTACGCTGGAGGGTGGGAGCGGAAGCGTCCAGTTTACCGGTCTTTCTGCCGGTACATATGCCGCGGACGTTCAGTATTATGACGAGGCAAGCGGAAACTACACCGGAAAGGGTGCGGCGTTTGTCGAGAACCTGAACGTTGCCGCGCCGGAAAGCACGGAGAAGCCGCCTGTGGAGGTAGAAACGCCTCAGCCGACGGAGAAGCCGCCTGTGGAGGTAGAAACGCCTCAGCCGACGGAGAAGCCGCCTGTGGAGGTAGAAACGCCTCAACCGACGGAGAAGCCGCCTGTAGAGATTGTGACGCCTGAACCGACTCAGCAGCCGACCCCTCAGCCGACGGCGAATCAGTTTACGGCCGCGCTGTATCCGGGCGAAGGCAAGCTGGATGTAGATGTTTACGGCGGCAGTGATCTGGAGCTGACCGTTACGCTCACTAAGCCGGATGGAAGCGTGGAGACCCGCACGATTCAGCATGGCGCGGGCATCGTCAGCTTCACCAATCTGGCGACGGGCAATTACAAGGTCAAGGTCGATTATACGACGCCTGTCTTTAACGTTCAGGCGTACAACGCGAGCGCGGATGTCACCGCGGCGGGTGCGCCGACGCCTGCTCCTTCTCAGATTGAAGCGACGGCTTCCGTCAGCGGACAGACCCTGAATGTGACCATCACCAACGCCGAGGATAAGGAAATGGTCGCCACGATTATCGACGCGGAGGGCAAGACGCAGACGGCGAAGGTCAATGGCGGTCAGGCTGTGTTTACCGAGCTGGCGGCGGGCAGCTATACGCTGGTCATCGCCTATACGGATTCTTCCGCCGGAAGCAAGACGATCACCGGCATCACGGTGGAAAGCAAGGCTTCCGCGCAGGCAATTACCGCGACAGCTGTTGCGGGTGTCGGGCGCGTAGATGTCAGCGTGACCGCCGCGAGCCCGCTCAATGTCGCCGTGACCCTGCTTCAGGGCGGCGTCATCAAGGAAACCCGCGCGATTGCGGCTGGCGTTGGCAATGTCAGCTTTACCAATCTGGCGGCGGGCGAATACAGCGTGTCCATTGATTATGCGCCGAGCCAGACCGGAATCAGTCCGGTCGTCATCGACAAGCTGTCCGTGACGGCGCAGGCGATTGGAATCGCTATTACGAAAATCGTTCCGGGCGAAAATAAGCTCACTGTTTCGGGTACGGCAAAGCCGAATGAGAGCATTACGCTTTCGACTGTGCCGGAAGGAACGAATGTTATCGCGGTCAGCGATGCGAACGGAAACTTTGTCGCTGAGCTTGTGCGCGGCGCGGGCGTCTATACGGCGATTGTTGCGCAGTATGTCGGCGAGGAATCCACAAAGGTCATCGTGACGGGCAATTTCGTTGTTACGGCATCCGCCGCACAGCCGGCTCTGGATGTGGATGGCGTGACCAATGCCAGCACAACGGTTGTCGCAAAGACAAACCCGGGCATTACCGTCATGCTGACGACCCCCGATTATACGCAGACGCTCGTCGCTGACAGCCGCGGCATCATTCGCTTCACTCTGCCGCATACTTATGCACGGGGTACGGCGATGACCCTCACCGTTTATTACGGTACGGGCAACGTCAACAGCTTTACCCGTCAGGTCATCGTGGGCAATACGCCGTATTATGGTCTGCTCAAGCGCGGCAGCAGGGGTGAAGCGGTCTATAATCTGACGGCGCGTCTTGCGGAGCTGGGTTATCCGATTTCCGCGACCCGCAGCTATAACGACAGCGTTGTGGCGGCTGTCCGCCTGTTCCAGGCTGCCAATGGTCTTTCCTCTGACGGCATGGCGGGCAAGCTGACGCAGGCTGCACTCTTCTCTGTCGGCGCAATCAGCTATAGCGAGGGCAACACCTATCCGACGCTGGTGCGCGGAGACCGCGGTATGGCACTGATTTATACGCTTCAGCAGCGTTTGAAGGATTTGGGCTACTACACCATTCGCGTAGACGGCATTTACGGCAGTGCGACGCAGCGCGCCGTTCGCTGGTTCCAGGAGGTCAACGGACTGAGCGTGACCGGCAAGGCGGATCATGCGACGCAGCAGCTGCTGTATTCTTCTTCTGCAAAGGCTGCCGGAAGCGCGGCGCCGAGCGACTATGTCACGCTGTCCCGTTCCAACCGCTATCGCGCGGCGGTCGTACCGCTTCAGCGCCGTCTGAAAACACTGGGTTATCAGACCGGTTCGATTGACGGCTACTATGGCAGCAATACCTATCGCGCCGTTCGCAATTTCCAGAGCCGCAACGGTATTACCGTAACCGGCACGGCCGATCCCTATACGCAGCAGATTCTCTATTCGTCCTCTGCGAAGCCGGCTTCCGGTTCGTCTTCTTCCGCCGGAAGCGCGACGACGGGCTACCGCCTGCTGTATTGGGGCTGCAAGGGCGACGCGGTCAAGCGGCTTCAGCAGGCTCTGCTGAACGCGGGCTATAAGCAGGCGCGCACCGCAGACGGCATCTATGGTCAGTGGACGTATGATGCGGTCAGAGCCTTCCAGAAGGATCATGGACTCTCTGTGGATGGCATCGCGGGCAAGAATACCCAGAATAAGCTCTACGGAACCAACTACTGATTGTTCATCGGGTTTTAAGGCATGTGTCTTTTGCAGGCACATGCCTTTTTTCATTCTATGAAAACTGCGCGAAATCGCCCATGCGAAAAAGCACCCGTGTTTTGAAGCCATTGACAGAAGTGAGTGCGGGCTGAGTCTGCT
>URJN01000132.1 GCA_900548125.1 uncultured Eubacteriales bacterium | reverse complement strand
AAGGCGGTCATCCGCCGCGCGCGGAGCGGGCACGGAAACCGCGTCAGCGCGCAGC
This sequence comes from uncultured Eubacteriales bacterium, assembly GCA_900548125.1. Taxonomy (GTDB): domain Bacteria; phylum Bacillota; class Clostridia; order Christensenellales; family Aristaeellaceae; genus Ventricola. Next base: position 6,289 of record URJN01000132.1, on the reverse strand, counting down.
AGACGATCCCCTATCAGCGGATGTACCCGGACGGCGTCTGCCGGGTGGACGTGAACCGCTACAACAAGACGATCCAGTTTCAGGACATCAATTATCAGCTCTCCGAAAACGAGGACAAGGACGCGATTTTTGGAAGCTGGTGCGAGTTCATCAACTACTTTGACAGCTCGGTTTCCTTCGAGTTTTCGTTTCTCAATCTGGAAAACGGACAGAGCGGAGGAGATGACCGCATTGAGATGACCGCGCGGCAGGACGATTTTGACGGCATCCGCGAGGAATATGCGCAGATGCTCCAAAACCAGCTTGAGCGGGGCAACAACGGCCTGCGCAAGACGAAATACCTGACGTTCACCATCGAGGCGGACAGTGTGCGCAACGCAAAGCCGCGGCTGGAACGCATCGAAGCGGAGCTGCTGGGCAATTTCAAGCGGATGGGTGTTCACGCGCAGGCGCTGGACGGCAAGGCGCGGCTGGCGCTGCTGCACGGCATCTTCCACATGGACACGAAAGAGCCGTTCGCGTTTGACTGGGACTGGCTCGCGCCATCCGGGCTGTCTACGCGGGACTTCATCGCGCCCGCCTCGTTCGAGTTCCCGGACGGGCGCACGTTCAGAATCGGGGAGAAATTTTGCAGCGCGTCGTTCTTGCAGATTACCGCCGCCGACCTGTCCGACCGGGCGCTGGAAGCGTTTCTGGCGGTGGACAGCAGCCTGATCGTGTCCATGCACATCCGTGCCATCGACCAGACGGAAGCCGTGAAGATGGTCAAGCGCAAGATCACCGAGCTGGACAGGACGAAGATCGAGGAGCAGAAGCGCGCCGTGCGTTCCGGATACGACATGGACATCCTGCCCAGCGACCTGACGACGCTGGATGCGGGCGCAAAGGACATGCTTAAAAGCCTGCAAAACCACAACGAACGCATGTTGATGCTGACGTTTATTCTGGTCAACGCGGCGGACACGAGGCGCAAGCTCAAGGCGGATGTGCAGCAGTGCCGGAGCATCGCGCAGACGATGAACTGTTCGCTGGTGACGCTGGATTTTCAGCAGGAGCGGGCGATGCAGGCGGCGCTTCCGCTGGGCGTGAACCCGATTCGCATCGAGCGCGGGCTGACGACCAGCGCGCTGGGCATTTTCATTCCGTTCACGACGCAGGAACTGTTTCAAAAAAGCGAAGGCGCGCTGTATTACGGCGTGAATTCGCTGTCTCACAACATGATTCTGGTGGATCGCAAGCTGCTGAGCAACCCGAACGGGCTGATTCTGGGTACGCCGGGCAGCGGAAAGTCGTTTGCGGCGAAGCGGGAAATGGTCAACGTGTTTCTGGTGACGGACGACGACATCATCATCTGCGACCCGGAGGCGGAGTATGCGCCGCTGGTCAGGCGGCTGCACGGGCAGATCATCCGCATTTCGCCCGTCGGCAGCGACTACATCAATCCGCTGGATATCAACATGAATTACGCGGATGAAGAAGACCCCGTGACGCTGAAATCCGACTTTGTGCTGTCGATGTGCGAGCTGATCGTCGGCGGCAAGGAGGGCTTGCAGCCGATTGAAAAGACGGTCATCGACCGGTGTGTCCGTTCGGTGTATCAGGCGTATTTCGCTGACCCGAAGCCGGAAACCATGCCGATTCTGGAGGATTTGTACGTTGAGCTGAAGATTCAGCCCGAACCCGAAGCTCAGAGGATTGCGACGGCACTTGAAATCTATGTGCATGGCAGCCTGAACCTGTTCAACCATCGCACGAACGTGAACCTGAAGAACCGTTTGGTCTGCTACGACATCAAGGGGCTGGGCAAGCAGCTTAAAAAGCTGGGGATGCTCATTGTGCAGGATCAGGTCTGGAACAGGGTGACGATCAACCGCGCGCAGAAGAAATCGACCCGGTATTACATGGATGAGTTTCACCTGCTGCTGAAAGAGCCGCAGACGGCGGCGTACTCCGTGGAGATTTGGAAGCGCTTTCGAAAATGGGGCGGCATCCCGACGGCGATTACGCAGAACCTGAAGGATCTGCTGGCGAGCGCGGAAATCGAAAACATCTTTGAAAACAGCGACTTTATCCTGATGCTCAATCAGGCGCCGGGCGACCGCGAGATTCTGGCGAAAAAGCTGGGCATTTCCGCGCGTCAGCTCTCCTATGTGAAGCAGTCCGGCGCGGGCGAGGGACTGCTGCTCTACGGCGACACGATTTTGCCTTTTGTGGATCGCTTTCCGCAGGACACGGAGCTTTACCGGCTGATGACGACCCGCCTGAATGAAACGGCGGGTCAGGAGGAGGAAAACGGATGATGGAAATTCTGGCGACGGTGCTGGGCGTTTGCTTTGTGGCGCTGGTGATGCTGTCCCTGTGCAGGGCGGCGGCGCGGGCGGACGCGATGGCGCAGCACGACTGGCGGGTGTTTTGCGATGAGAAAACGCGAAAGGCTCGCGGGCAGTAAGGCGTACCGCCTGCACTTCGAGGCGGAAAATCCCAAGCCGCTCTCTATGCTGCGGCACACGGAAAGCGCGGCGGACGCGCTTTCCGACGTGCTGGTCGATGCGGTGCTTCCGGCGGATGAAACGGAGGAGGAAGAAAACGTCGGCGTGCAGGCGGTGCGGACGGGCAGGCAGGGAGCGGAATCCGGCACGCGGCGGATGTCCAAGATGCGGCAGAAAAAGCGGATTCAGCGGCAGTACGCGGCGGCACAGACCGGGCGGCAGGCGGAAGGGATCGTCGTGCAGGGCGCGGGCGAAGCCGTGTTCACGCCCGTTCAAAGGACGGAGCGGAAAATCGAGGTGTTCATCCGGAAAAATCGGGGAAAGCTGGTCATCCTGCTCCTTGCGGTGATGATGACGTATATGCTCAGCAGCCTGTCCGGGTGTATGCCGATTGCGCAGTCGCTGCTCGAATCGCTGGTCATCGGCACGTATCCCGCTGAGGAAGATGACCTGATTGCCGCCGAACGGGCGTATTGCGAGATGGAGGACGCGCTGCAAGACGAGCTGGACAGGTACGGCGAGATTCATCCCGGCTACGACGAAGTGCAGGTGGAGCAGATGGAAATCTGGCACGACCCGTATGCGCTGCTGGCGCTGGTCAGCGCGCGCATCGGCGGGGAGTGGACAGTGGACACGGCGATGCCGACATTGGAGCTTCTTTTCGAGCAGCAGTATAAGCTGACAACCGCGGTCGAAAAGGAAACGCGATACCGCACAGAATGGAAGAAGGAATACGAGCAGGTGGAAGACCCCAAAACGGGCGAGATGAAGTGGCGGGAGAACTGGGTACAAATCGAAGTGGCGTACACCTATACGATCTGCAAGGTGAAGCTGGTCAACAAGATTCTCTCTCACCTGCCGTTCATGGTGCTGAGCCGGGAAAAGGTCGGCATGTACGCGCTGTATATGGCGACGCTGGGCAATTATCCGGAGTTGTTCGCGGGCAAGCCGCACGCATCGCAGCTCAAAGAGCCGATGGAATACGAAGTCCCGGAGGCATACAAGCAGGCTGACCCCAAGTTTGCCAAGCTCATCGAGGCAGGCGAACGGTATATCGGCTATCCCTACGTCTGGGGCGGCGACAGCCCGGAAACGTCGTTTGACTGTTCGGGCTTCATTTCGTGGATATTCAAAGAGTCGGGCGTGCGGGACGTCGGCAGGCTGGGCGCGACGAGCTTATACGGCGTGTGTACGCCGATTGAGCCGGAAGAAGCGCGTCCGGGCGACCTGATCTTCTTTCAGGGCACGCTGGGCGACGGCGTGGCGGGCAACGACGGCATTACGCACGTCGCGCTGTATGTGGGCGACGGGTACATTTTGAATTGCGGCAATCCGATCTCGTATGCGGATTTGAGCCGCGCCTATTGGCAGGAGCATTTTTATGGATTCGGGAGGATGTACGAATAAAGCATGGCAAAGAAGATGAACTGGCGCGCGGATTTGCAGAAGATTCGCAACAACCGAGAAAAGGCGGACAACGCCGCCAAGCGTGCCGAGGAAAAGGCAAAGAAGCTGGCGCAGCGGCAGGAGGAAGCGGAGAACATGGGCATCCTCTACGTCGTGCGCAGTATGCGGCTGACCCCGGAGGAGCTGGAAGATTTTCTGGCGGGCAAGCCGCCGCAGGACAAAGAGGAACATGAAGAACAGGAGGAACGGCAGGACGATGAATCTTTTGAAGAATAAAATGGGGATGCGCGTTTTGACGCTGGCGCTCTGTGCGGCACTGGGCGGATCGGTGCTGGCGGTCAAAGCGGAAAGCGTGGCGGGCGAAACGGTCGTACAGGAAGCTGTGCAGGACGAAAACATGAGCGAAAGCAGGGATGCTGATCATCCTGTGCAGGAAGCAGAAGAACCCGATGGGCGGACGGAAATGGGAGAAGCGACGGAAGAATCCACGGCGCAGCCCACAGACGAACCGACGGCTGAACCCTCGAACGAGCCTACGACAGAGCCGACAGACGAACCGACTGCCGAGCCGACGGAACAGCCGACGACTGAGCCCACGGCGCAGCCCACGGACGAACCGACGGCTGAACCTTCGGCTGAGCCTACGACAGAGCCGACGCAGCAGCCCACGACCGAACCGACCGCCGAGCCGATGCCGGAGGGCACGTACAAAATCACGGTTGTGTCCCCGGCAAAATGGCAGAAGGACAAGGCAACGGCGAAAATCAACATCGTGGATGTGAACGGCACGGGCTGGGCGAACATCCGAATCGTCGTGGCGACGGAAAACGGCTGGCAGACCGTCGTAGACGGCGACGATCAGAGCGCGGGCTATGCGGTGGAGCTGCGGGAAAACGCGACGATCCATGTGTCCATTACCGACCATGCGGGCAACGTGCAGGCGAAAAGCGAAGCGATTTCCTGCTTTGACAGCACGCCGCCGATTGTCAAGGCGGGCGTGAGCGGCGAGGTGATCTGCATCGAAGCGACCGATTCTATCTCCGGCGTGGCGGCGGTGTACGTCAACGGGCATAAGCTCAAATATAGCGGAACGACGCTGGACGCGAACATCCGTGAATACGCGGACGGCAGGCAGCAGATTGCCATTTACGCAGTCGATCTGGCGGGCAACGTGTCGCAGAAGGTGTATGTGAAAAATCCCTTCTACGGCAGGGATGACAGCGGTTCGAGCGGCAATGACAGCAAGCCCTCCGCGACAAAGAAACCGTCCTCCGGCGGCGCAAAGACCACGCCGAAGCCGACTGCAACGCCGATGCCCACGGACGTGCCGCAGGCGACCATGCAGCCGCAGACGACAGCAGCCCCGGATATCGACGCGCTCTATGCGCTGCTGGTACAGCTTGCGGGCGGTGCGGAAACGGGCGAGCCGACCGAGGGCAAGCCCTTTTCAATGGGCGGCAACATGAAAACGGTGGATTTGCTGTATTCCAAGGCGACAAACAAGCAGTTCATCACGGTGCAGACGCGCAAGGGAGAAACGTATTACCTCGTGATCGACTACGACAAGCCGCTGGACAAGGACGGCGAGCAGTACGAAACCTATTTCCTCAACCTTGTGGATGACCGCGACCTTTTCGGCGTGGTGAGCAAGGACGAACAGCCCACACCCGAACCCACGGCAACGCCTACGCCGAAGCCGACCGCCGAACCCAAGCCGGAAGCGGAGAAAACGACCGATTCGACGGCGATGATGGCCCTCGTGCTGCTGGTGGTGTTGATTGCTGGCGGCGCTGCGGCGTTCGTTGTGCTGGGGAAGAAGAGAGACGCGCAGCCGCGCTACAACACGGAACTCGATGATGATGACGACGAGGAGGAAATCGGGGAGGAAAACGAGGAGAAGTGAGATACTTCACGAACAGCCCGTTCGAGCGGCTGATGATGGAAAAGCCGTGCGGACAGAGCAAGGCGGCGGATGCGGCATGGCGGGAATATGAGGACAACGAAAGGAAGAAACGGAGATGTGCCGAGGAGCGGATGCGCCAGCGTCCGCCTTCTTGCGTTTTAACTGAAAAGAGGAAAAAATGATATCGTAAAAAAATTACGATTTAGACAGATGAAAATGAAAAAATGATACACGAAAAGAGGATGCCTGTGGTATAATAGCTTAAAGAGATCGGGGGAGGTGCCGTTATGCTGCAAAGCTATTGTATTCAAGGCTTCAAGTCAATCAAAAACGTGACAGAAGTGGATTTGAAGAAAACCCAATATCAGACATTGGAGAAAACTAACGTCTGCAATGGAATCTTGAAGGGGTGTATGTTTGTAGGAGCCAATGCTTCCGGCAAAACAAACCTGATTGAACCACTCCGCTTTTTGCTGATGGCGCTTTTTGC
>URJN01000131.1 GCA_900548125.1 uncultured Eubacteriales bacterium | reverse complement strand
AGCGCAACGCCCTCGATCTGCACGCCGCTCCAGCAGAGCGCGACGTTCGGGTTTTCAAAAAGCTGCTGAGTCTTGCGGAAATTCTTGTCGGTCTTGAAATAGACCTTGTTGTCGTAAAAAAGACAGCTGACGTTGCGCACCATGACGTGCGTGCCGACGGCACTGGCAAGAGCCATAATCTTGCTGTCGCCGAGCTTTTCAAACATCAGGGCGACGGCTTGCTCGAAGGTGAGATTTTGTTCTTTGCTGAATTGCATGGGTTTAGCTCCTTTGCTTTTGATTCTTATTTCTATTTGAATCGGGCTATAGGCGCGAAGCGGAGATGGGGTTTGGGGACGAAGTCCCCAAGCGGGTTTGGGATGGGATTCACGCGCCCGCTGTGCGGGATTCAGCGTGATGGAAATCGGAAATCGTAAGAAACGCTTGCGTTTCTATACGAGTTTCCCGGGTCGGCAGCCCAACGTTGTCTATTGCGTAGCATAACAAATCTGGAAATCAGGGAGCGGAGCGATACCTGATTTTGATTTAGCAGGTTAAAACAGAAGGAAGCTTTAACCCAGCATCGCGAACTTCTTGAGCGGAACGCTGATTTTCTTGTACAGCAGCATGGCGAGGATCGAGGTCACGCTGAAGGAAATGATGTTGAACGGAATGATGGAGAACGCAACCATCGTCGGGACGTTCGTAATCCACGGGTTAACGGCGGTGCACATGCTCACGATGGACGCCCAGTCCATGCCGTAGAGCGTCATGTACGCCGGGAAGATGAGGAATACGTTGGTCAGCACGGCGACGACGACACCGCAGATGCTGCCGATGACCAAGCCGACGGCAGCACCTTTCTTTGTCCGATGCTTCCGATAGTAAAGGACGGCGGGAAGCGTGTACGCCGTGCAGAGCAGGAATTTCTGGATTTCGCCGGTAAACATCGACGACGTTCCCTTGAACACCAGCTTGAGCAGCACCTTGACGGCGATGATTTCCACTGCGCCGACAGGTCCGAGGATGAATCCGCCGATGAGATCCGGCAGACCGGATAAATCGAAATCGGCAAAAGGAGACAACACAGGCACGGAGAAGCTGAAATACATCAGCACGAAGGATACGGCGCCCATCATGGCGGCGAGGGTCAGGCGGCGGGTTTTGTTGCGGGTCATGGCAAAGACCTCCTTCAAAGTAAAAAAATCCCGAAGCCAAAGAAGAAATCGGCCTCGGGAAATCCAACTTTGTTATGCTGAAGGCAAATGCCAAAAAACGCACGAAAGAAGGATAACATAATCGTCTTTTCCCATCCGGACTGTAACCGTCGGTTCTGGAATCGCACCAGATCGGCTCCCGAAAAACATCGGGAGTTCATGGACTATACCATCGGTAGGGAGTTTCACCCTGCCCCAAAGACCATTCAGTTTTGAACTTCGTCTATACTGTACGCTCCTGTGAACCGTTTGTCAAGCGGAAATTTTGGAAGGATGCGGCAGAATGGACGGGCATGATTAAGAAGAAACTATTTTACCGCGGAAAATGAGATGCGCGTTTTTTTGCTGAAAAACCCTGTTCAAGCAGCTGCTCGGCGTGCCTGTGCCCAAAGGCAGAAAGGGCAGGCATCAAAACCGCTTTTACCAGGCGATGACCTCATGTCCGGTTTCGGTAACCAGCACTTGAATCTCCCACTGAGCGGAGGGCATGCCGTCCTCGGTGTAAATCGTCCAGTCGTTGTCTGCGTCCACATAAATGTCATCCGTGCCCATGTTAATCATCGGCTCGATGGTGAACATCATGCCCGGCGCCATGACCATTTCCTGCCCGCGCTTGGTTACATAGCTGACCCACGGCTCCTCATGGAACTTGACGCCGACGCCGTGACCGCCGACATCGCGGACAACGCTGTAACCGTTCTTTTTCGCCAAATCGTGGACAGCCTGACCCATGTCGCCCAGATAGCCCCACGGCTTGACCTGTTCCAGACCCGCCTTGACGCACTCGAGCGTGACCTCGACGAGCTTCTTCTTTTCGGGCGTGGTTTCGCCGATGATGAACATGCGGGAAGAGTCGGAATAGTAGCCCTTATAGATCGTGGAGCAATCGACATTGATGATGTCGCCGGTGCAAAGCACGTCGTCCTCGGAGGGAATGCCGTGGCAGACCTGATCGTTGATCGAGGTGCAGACGCTCTTGGGGAAGCCCTCGTAATGCAGCGGGGCGGGGATGCCGCCGCGGGCGACGGTCTGCTCGTAAACCCAGCGGTCAATCTCCTCGGTGGTGATGCCTGCGCGGATATGCTCGGCGACATAATCCAGCACGGCGACGTTGATTTTCGCGCTCTCGCGGATGCCCGCAATCTGCGCTTCGTTTTTGATCATGTCATGGGTCGGAACGGTTGCACCCTGTCGGCGCATCTCGTCGAGCTTTTCGTCAAAGTTATAATGACAGCTCTTGTATTTTTTGCCGCTCCCGCACCAGCAGGGCGAATTGTGATCCAGTTTATGCATGGGAAAGCCCCCTTCGTTTGGTTTAATCTGGGTTTGTTTTGTTTATTCAGTGTCTATTGTACCACGTTCGCGCGCGGCAGGAAAGGGGAGAAAGAGAATGTTTGAAAAAACTAACGCGGGAACGGCGCGTTTGCCGCATTTCTTTTTGCACAGCTGGTCAAACCTTCGGCGATGTGGTATACTGATGCCGACATGATTCGCGGCGAACGAAAAATATTTGCAAAAAATGGAACAAGGGCGCGGGTTCGTTCGTCTTATATACACAGGACAAGAGGGTTGGTGAATCAAAGTGAGGAAAAACATCTTTGCGAAGGTGCTGGCACTGCTGCTGCTGCTGGTCATGCTGCCGGTGATGGCTCTGGCGGCGGATTTCGCCGTCGTGCATGGCGGCAGACTGAATCTGCGCGAATATGCCAGCAGCACGAGCCGCAGTCTGGGGAAGTATAACAGCGGCACGTGGGTATCCGTGCAGGGGCAGAGCGTTTCCGGCTGGGTTCCCGTGCGCACGATGGACGGCAAGAGCGGCTATATGTCCGGTAACTATCTGACTTTTGCGCAGACGGGAAATCGGGGCGTCGTTCGCTACGCCAATGGCGGCTATGTCAATCTGCGTCAGGGTCCGTCGCTCAATTATTCGGTCATTACCCGTGTAACCAGCGGAACGGGCATCACGATTTTGGATGATTCCTATGAATGGAATTATGTCAGCGTCAATCTGTACGGCACGGTTTACACCGGTTACATGCACGATTCGCTGATCGACAAATCGACGACGACGGCGACCGTTGTCACCCGAAACGGCGGCAAAGTCAACGTCCGCAAAGGCCCCGGCTCGAATTACGGAAGCGTCGGTTCGCTTCGTACAGGCACGCGCGTGACTATTCTGCTTAAAGGCAACGGCTGGGCGCAGATTACGGGCGGCGGGCTGACGGGCTTCATGGCAACCCGCTATCTGGGCAGCATCAGCTCCGGAAGCTCCGGCAATTCAGGCAGCTCCGGCGGCACGGTCACGACCAAAACAGCTTACGTCAATAATCCGCGCAGCACGCAGATTCTGCATCTGCGCGAAACTCCGTCGCAGAGTGCGCGCTCCATCGGGCAGTATTACAACGGCACGCAGGTCAAGGTCGTGTCCTACGGCGCAACATGGTGCGAGGTCTATGTCGGCACGAAGCACGGCTACATGATGACGCGCTACCTGAGCTTTGACGGAAACTATGTCCGTCCGAGCACCACGGAGACGCCGTATTACGTCTATGTGACGCCCACGCCTACGCCGTACTATGTGTATGTCACGCCTACGCCCACGCCGCTGGTGCAGTACATCACGCCCGTTCCGCAGAATACGCCGGTTCCGCCTGCCGCGGGCAATCCCATTACGCTGGCGATCAGCGCGGGAAGCTCGAGCAGCATGATCAACGTATACAACGACTCGTCGATGACCTCGCTGAAGGCGAGCTATGCGGCGGGCAAGCAGGCGACGATGCTGCAATACGGCGACAGCGTCTGCATGATTCTCGTTGACGGCGGCGTTGCGTATGTATCGACATGGAACGTGAATTATTAAGGCGGTTTGCGGGCGAAAATTTGCGGGTGAAAGAGGCTTTTCCGTATAGAACCCGTTTCAATAGCAGAATCTCTGCATTCTGCGCTGAAACTACGTTTTTTATCAATAGGGGTTACGCTGGGGTTGCCACCCCAAACCCCGCTTGGGGCTTTGCCCCAAAACCCCACTGAGGGGGATTCCCCCTCAGACTCCCTTCTTCGCTTCGCGGCGGTTGAAAGAAGGGTTTTGGGGATGAGATTGACATAAAACAGCCAGCTTTGCGCATACTTTCTCGGGGGAGGGATTGTATGAAGCGAAGATGGCTGTTTTTATGTTGTGCGGTTTGTCTGACACTGGCAGGCTGCGCGGCGAAAACAGGGCGGGACAGCGAACCGGCTTTGCCCATGCCGCAGAGCACACCCGCCGCGCAGGGGGAAGCCGACAAGAACACGGCGCAGCTGATACCGGACAGGCTGAAAAGGGACGTATCAGGCGTGCCGATGCTCAGCGTATACGACATCAAGGCTGAAAAACTGGAAACGCTGTCGGTGGAGGACTATCTGCCCGCGGTATTGGCGGGGGAAATGGCAGGGGATTGGCCGCTGGAAGCACTCAAAGCGCAGGCGATTCTGGCGCGGACATTTGTCATGCAGTTCGTTTCGCAGAAAAAGTCGATGTACGACGGCGCGGATATCTCGACGGATATCAAAGAGGCGCAGGCATACGATGCATCCGGTGTCAATGACCGCATCCGTCAGGCAGTCCGCGAAACACGCGGTTTGGTGATGAACGCGGGCGGCGAGCTGCCTTATGCGTGGTTCCATGCGCATTCCGGCGGGCTGACGGCGCGTGCGAAGGAGGGGCTTGACTACGAAAAGAGCGAGCCGGGCTATACCCAGTGCGTCAAGGGCATGGAAAACGATGAAGCACCGAGTGAAGCGGCGAAATGGCAGGCGGTTTTTACGATGGACGAGGTGATTGCGGCGGCAAAGGATGCGGGCGCGGCAATCGACAGAGTAGACAGCATATCTGTCGGTCAGCGGGGCGAATCCGGACGGGCAAAAACGCTCCTGATTTCCGGAAAAGAGGTTTCCGCGCCGGCGTTCCGCGTTGCCATCGGTTCGACGAAGATGCGCTCGTGCCTGTTGGAAAGCCTGAAGGTGGAGGACGGCAGGGTGAAGATGAGCGGCAAAGGCTATGGGCACGGTGTCGGCATGAGCCAGTGGGGCGCATATGCGATGGCAAAGGAAGGGAAGAACGCTGAAGAAATCGTAGAGCATTATTTTCGGAATGTGACGATTGCAAAGGCGTGGGAGTGAGAAAGGCTCAACCCTGCCCTGCCATATTAAACGGAACGCCGAGCTTATCGCAGACGATGCGGACAAAATCCTCCATATAGCGGGTGAGGTACATGCCCTTTCGGTAACAGAGGAAAAAATGACGCTCGTAGTCGTTATTTTTGATGGGGTGGCACTGAACGCGGTATTTAAGTTCCATCGAGTTGACGACGTAGACCTGGGGGATGAGCATCACGGCGTTGGCGCGGGCGGCGACGTGCTTGCCCGCCTCCATGTTGGTGGTTTCAAGGATGACGGTGGGTTTGATGTGGTAGCGTTCAAAGAGCCTGTCCTGAATGGTGCGGACGCTGTGTCCTTCCGTCATGCAGACGAAGCGTTCGCCGACGGCGTCGGAGATGTCGATGGGTTCGCCGTCAGCGTGCCGATGGGCGAATTCTGTCGAACGCGCCGCCATCAAAATGACCTGTTCGTTTTCAATCAGCACATAATTCAGGCGGTTGGGCTTCTGAGTCGTCGTAATCAGCCCGAGGTCGCATTGCCCTTCGGAAGTCAGGCGTTCAAGCGTATCGCTGCCGTACTCGATGAGGTCGATTTTGACAAACGGATAACGCTTGATGAATTCAGGAATGATGAGCGGGAGGAGCTGGATGCCGCGCTGGCTGGAAATGCCGACGCGCATGCGTCCATGCACCTCTTTTTTGGTTTCAGCGATTTCCGCACGCAGGTTGCGGTCGATATCCAGCATTGCCTGCGCCGCCTCAACATAACGCTGACCGGCGAAGGTCAGCGAGATGGGGTCGGTCGTGCGGTCAAAGATGGGCGCGCCCAGATCCTGCTCGATGAGCTTGATGGTCTGCGAAAGCGCAGGCTGGGAGACAAAGAGTTTTTTGCTGGCGGCGGTAATCGAGCCTTCGTTCAGAATGGTTAAAACATAGTTGATGTGCTTGAAATTCATAAAGAAGCTCCTTTTTTATTGCACAATAAAAAAGCGGCGGCAGAGGCTGATGATTTAAGGAA
>URJN01000130.1 GCA_900548125.1 uncultured Eubacteriales bacterium | reverse complement strand
GCGAGGGCAAGATTATCGAGCTGTTTCAGTTCGATACGTTTTTTCCGGAAGGCGAGATTATTGTCGCAAAGGATGCGGCGCAGGTTTGGCTGATGAGCAATCATCCGGAAGGCATGCGCCGAATGATGCAGGAAGATTGGCAGAATCTGCGTCGGGTGCAGGAGGCGGCAGGCGGGGCGAAGGTGCGCATGTTCCTTGCGGGAGAAGAACTGGGCTGCGTCGAGGTTGAAATTCAGCGGCGGGCATGATATACTGACGCGAGGCTTCTTCGCTTCTCCTTCCGCAGAAGATGAAGAAGGAATGACGATATAGAGGAGGAGCAATACCCTGAAAAAACTCGCAGCAGCTGTCTGCGTGCTGACGCTGATTTTGGCGATACTCATCGCCGCGGCACTCAGAAGCCGCTCCCTGCTGAGAACGGCGTTTGACGGCAGACATTCGCAAACGGAAGAGGAAGCCGCGATTTCGCGGTTTGATATGAAGCCTGAAATGACACGGGAACAGACCAAGCCGCGCATCAGCGGATGGCTCAGCGTCCTTTCGCCGGAGGATGTTGCCGTCCGCTCGGAACGCGGCATGCTCCGCGGTCAGGTATTCCCGCCGCTGTCCGGCGACACGGACGCGCCGTGGGCGATACTCTTTCACGGCGGCGTGGGAACGGACGGCAGCCAGATGCTGGACGTCGCCTGTGAATTGTCGCTGGCGGGTTATCGCGTGCTTGTGCCGGATTTGTATGCGCATGGAAACAGCGACGGCGGGCTTTCTTCCCTCGGCGCGGCGGATGCGCAGGATGTTCTGACATGGGTGGATTGGGTGCTTGGCGAAAAGCCGGACGCCCGCGTGGTGCTGATGGGACAGGATGAAGGCGCGCTCGCCGTTCTGCTTGCGCGGGCAAAAGGACTGCAGCAGGCGGTAACTGCTGTCGCGGCAGAAAGCCCGACGCTGGATATTCCCCAAATCGCCAGGGAAACGCTGGAGGACGCAGGGGAGAGCGTCGGTGCGCTGGAGGAAGTGCTGCTTGGTGCGGCGTATCGTCTGGCGTTCGGAGAAAAGCTCGAACGGATATCCGAAGAACGGTTTGCGGGTGGCGGCGTGCCGACGCTGCTTTTCGCGGGTACGCTGGATGAGCAGTCGCCTGCTTATGTCGCGCAGGATATCGCCGCCGCGATGGGCAGTCGGGCGCAGGTCTGCCTGATTGAGGGCGCGACGCATGGCATGGCACGCTATGTTGATTCGGAACAGTATTATGACGCGCTGCTCACGTTTTTCCGTGAACAGCTTGCAGAGAATGAACCATCATAATCAAAAGGAGGGTCACCTATGTCGGAGGAAGAAATCGAGCGCCTGAGAAACGAACTCAGCGAGCTTGAGGATGAATCCTACAAAGAACTGCGCAGGCAGATGGATTTGCTTGCCGCAGATGAAACGATGGACGACGCGCAGAAGGAAGCCTTTTACGCGAAGATTCGCGAAGAGCTTGCCGAGATGACGAAGCACCGCGACGTCATCGCCAGAAAGCTGCAAAAGACCAACGAGCTGATTGACGAGGTGGAAACCCGACTCAAGGAAACTGAGCAATACGACAAAAAGAAGAAAAAGAAGCTCCGTATTCTGCCGCCTGCGCCGACCAACGCGCAGATTGACTATCGGGAAAAGCAGGAAGCGCATTTTGCGCAGGGCATCACGTTTTATAAGCTGTTTTGGGTGTTCTTCATCGGCTGTTTTGCGGGCGTCGTGTTGGAAACGCTCTATTGCCTGATTCAGCGCGGACATTATGAGAGCCGCGTCGGTTTGATTTACGGACCGTTCAATCTGGTTTACGGCATCGGTGCGCTCTGCCTGACCGGTGCGCTGTATCGCTTCCGCAACCGCGGGCGCATCTTCTCGTTTGTCGGCGGTTTTCTGGTCGGTTCGGTCGTGGAATACGCCTGTTCGTGGTTTCAGGAAACGTTTTTCGGCTCGACCTCTTGGGATTACAGCAATATGCCGTTCAACCTGAACGGGCGAATCTGCCTTCTGTATTCCGTTTTCTGGGGTATTCTGGGCATTTTCTGGATTAAAGATATCTATCCGCGCATGGCAAAGTGGATTCTGAAAATCCCCAATAAGCTGGGCAAGCCGCTGACGTGGGCGCTGCTGGTGTTCATGGTGTTCAACTCCGTGATGACGCTGTGTACGTCCCTGCGCTGGACGGCGCGTCGCGAGGGCGTTCCGGCGGGCAATGCGTTTGAGGAATACATCGACGCGCATTATCCGGATGAGCGCATGCAGCGAATCTTTGCAAACGCCGAATTCACGGAAGACCGCGAGGCGCGGATGCAGGAAGAAGCGGATTCGCAGAATAATTTCCGCAGACTCGAAGAGCTGAGCCACGAGATGGGGCAAAAGACCGCCGAAACCATCGAGGACGCGATTGACTCCATGCTGGATGAAACCAAATAAAAGAAGGTGAGGATGGGATGAACCCGTTCTCACCTTTTTCTGTATACATAATTTTAATGCTTAAAAACACATCTTTGGCGTAAAACCGTTTTAAGAGGCGGTTAAACTCCATGTTTAAAACATGCTTGGATAGTTGTTTTCTGAAATGCTTGGCTTAGCCTGACAGACCATAGAGTTAGAGGGAGTCAACCCACCCCTTCATCAACACACTGTCGCTTTCGCTGTCAAACGCCCGAACCGATTCGACCGCACCCGTTGCCGCGTTCAGAACGACGACAGCGGCGGGCTGAGCGGAAGGCGCATCGACGGTGATTTCATTGGCAAAGCAGAAGACTTTGTATCGTGCGGTTCCGTCTGCCGCGGCACGTTCGCTGAAGAGCAGCGGATAACAGAAGGCTGCGTCATAGGATGCGGCGGCGTTTTTGGCGATCTCTGCCGCCTGAGCAAAGGAGATTTCGCCATCCTTTGCCTCGCGCAGGGTTGCGCCCTCATAGCGGCGGGAGAATTCCGCCTGCGCGGCAGGCTGCCAAGTCAAGATGCAGCTTCCGTTCTTTTTATACCACGCCTGCGCTTTTTCGCTTTCAAGCGCGCTGATGCTCGGATGGGTGGCATACTTCGGGTTGGAATGCAGAACGCTGCCGTTTTGGGCATCGACGTAGACCTCAAAGGTGCAACCGTTTCCGTATACGCTTTCCATGACGACGGTATACTGAGCGTCGCCCTCCATGTCGGCGGGATACTGGGGCGCGCCGAGCGTGCAGGTGACGGTGAATTCCTCAAAGGAGAAGATGCTCGTATCGCAGACCGCGTTGTAGCAGTCCCGCGCCGCGCGGATTGCCGCGCTTTCGTCGATTGCGCTGTCGGGAACGGGCGCGGCGGAAGCAGCGGGCTGTGCGGTTTCCGAAACCTTGACGGGCGGAACATCGACGGAGGGGTTTGTATCGGCAAGCGGAACGATGCGCTGTGTGCGCAGGCTTCCCGCGTGCAGGGTGAACACGGTCAGCGGAATGACCAGAACCAGCACCATGCCCATGGCAAAGGCGAAATCCAGCCGCAGACCGCGCTTTTTGGCGCGCACGGGCGGCTTTTCCTCCTGACGCTGGGCGCGGACACGGCGCAGAACACTGCGCTCATCCTGCGCGTTAAAGCGGACGGAAGAGAGGCTATCGTCGATGGCATAGCGAATAGAAGGATCTTTTTTCAATCGAACTCAGCCCCTTTCTTCAAGCTGTATGCGGAGTTTTTTCTGCGCCTGTTGAAGCCGCCTGGTTGCGGTCGGCGCGGATATGCCTAAAATCTGTGCGCATGTTCGCAGCGTGAGATCCTGATAATAATAGAGAAGCACGATTTCCTTGTATTTGGGCGCGAGTGCCATAATCGCCTGCGTCAGAGCCAGCCGTTCCTCGTTGTTCGGCGTGATGGATAGGGGAAGGGCTTCGATGGTCTGATGGCGGTCGATATGGCGCATCCATGAGGAGCGAAGCGTGTCCTTGCAGGTGTTGATGGCGATGCGCATCAGCCACGCCTTTTCGTTGTTGATTTCACCGTCGAGCCATTCGTCGATGTGGTCGTATGCCTTGATAAAGGTCTCCTGAGCGGCATCGTCTGCCATGCCCATGTCGCGCAGGTATACGCCGCACATGCGCTTGATGCTGTCGCCGTACAGGTGCATCAGCTGAGTCAACGCCTGCTCGCGGGTATCTTCCGTATAGGACGCCATCGCCCGTCCACCTCCTTCACATGATAAGACGATGCAGCGCATCCAAAATTTCACAAAAAAATAAATTTTGAAGAAAATATGGACTGACCCTGACGGGTTTTCACTTTTTTGCCCTTGCGTTTCTGCTTACGGCTCTTTACAATAAAGGAAACGCATCTAAAAATCAAGGGGTGCGGGACAGGTTTTCAGCAAACGAACAGAGGTTTTAGATATGAGCAAAGTGATTGGTATTGATTTGGGCACGACGAACAGCTGTGTCGCCGTTTTGGAGGGGGACGAAACCGTTATCATCCCCAATTCGGAGGGCGGACGGACGACGCCTTCCGTCGTCAGCTTTACCGCGTCCGGCGAGCGCGTTGTCGGCGAAGCGGCAAAGCGTCAGCAGGCGGTCAACGCCGCGCGCACGGTTCTGTCCATCAAGCGCGAAATGGGCAGCGATTACCGCGTGAAAATCGACGGAAAGAGCTATACGCCACAGGAGATTTCCGCGATGATTCTCCAGAAGCTCCGCAGGGACGCAGAAGCGTTTTTGGGTGAGCCGGTTACGCAGGCGGTCATCACCGTTCCGGCGTATTTTACGGACAGTCAGCGTCAGGCGACGCGCGACGCCGGACGCATTGCGGGGCTGGATGTTCTGCGCATCATCAACGAGCCGACCGCGGCGGCGTTTGCCTATGGTTTGGATCACGGGCAGGCACAGAAGATACTGGTCTATGATCTCGGCGGCGGCACGTTCGATGTGTCGCTTATCGAGATTGGCGACGGCGTGATCGAGGTGCTTGCCACCAGCGGCGACAACCATCTCGGCGGCGACGACTTTGACGAGCGGCTGGCGGATTATCTCGCCGACGAATTTAAGAAAGCTGAAAAGGTGGATGCCAGGCGCGACAAAGCCGCGATGCTCCGCATCCGCGAAGCGGCTGAAAAGGCAAAGCGGGAGCTGAGCGGTCAGCTGAGTACGCAGGTCACGCTGCCGTTTTTGACGCAGGACATGCACGGACCGCATCATCTGGATGTAACCGTGACGCGGGCGCAGTTTGAAGGGATGACCCGCGACCTTGTGGAGCGGACGTGCGGACCTGTCAGTCAGGTGATGACCGATGCGGCACTGAGCATGAGCGATTTGGGGCAGGTATTGCTCGTCGGCGGAAGCACGCGCATGCCCGCCGTGCAGGAGATGGTCAAAAAGCTGACCGGAAAAATGCCCGCGCGCAATGTGAATCCGGATGAATGCGTGGCGATGGGCGCGGCGCTTCAGGGCGGAAAGCTCGCCGCGGGAAACGGCATGGTGGTATCGTCCGCGGCGCAGAGCGTCATCCTGATGGATGTGACGCCGCTGTCGCTATCCATCGAAACGGTCGGCGGCGTGGCGACGAAAATCATCGATCGGAACACGACCATCCCGACCCGCCACAGCCAGATTTTCACGACCGCCGCGCCGTTCCAGACCGCTGTTGATATCAAGGTTTTGCAGGGCGAACGCTATTATGCTAAGGACAATAAGCTGCTCGGCAATTTCCGTCTGAAGGGCATTCGCCGCGCGATGGCGGGCGTTCCGCAGATTGAGGTGACGTTTGCCATCGACGCGAACGGCATCGTGACCGTTTCGGCGAAGGACATGGGAACGGGCAACCAGCAGGAGATCACGATTTCCTCGACGAGCAACATGAGCGAGGACGAGATTCGCCGCGCCATGGAGGATGCGCGTCAATATGAAGCGCAGGATCAAGCCCGGAGGGAAGCGACGGCGATTCGCAACGACGCGGAGAAGCTGCTCTACGAAACCGAGCAGGCGTTGAGCAAGGACAAGCAGATCGGGCACGAGGAGAAGAAGAAGGTCAAAGAGAGCCTTTCCGCGCTGAAAAAAGCCGTCAACAAGACGAAGCCGGACAGCATTACGACCGAGCAGGCGGCAGAGCTGAAACGGCTGAGCGAGGAGCTGAC
This sequence comes from uncultured Eubacteriales bacterium, assembly GCA_900548125.1. GTDB lineage: Bacteria > Bacillota > Clostridia > Christensenellales > Aristaeellaceae > Ventricola. Next base: position 284 of record URJN01000130.1, on the reverse strand, counting down.
GGAAAGCGCAAAGCTGATTCATCCGGAAGGCTGAGTGGGCTGAGCCTGCTGTCACTTCCGCCGAGGATTGAAAAACGCGGTCATTCCGTCCACACAATCAGCTTCATATGAATAAAAAAAACCGCCGCCTTTCAGATGAAAAGCGGCGGGTTCTGTGCTTTGCTCAGTAAAGCAGGCTCGAGGCAATGTAGGGCAGAATGGCAGTGAGCAGCAGCGCACAGCAGGCGACAATCGCCACCACACGCACCATTTTCTGCTTCTGTTCTGCCTTTTTATTGGTTTTA